>QHXA01000197.1:0-3692 GCA_003222755.1 Acidobacteriota bacterium | reverse complement strand
GCTGTCTCCGGCGAGCCACTCCAGCACGCTCTGATCGGCCGCACCAGCGGCGGCGCCGCGTTCTCCGTAATAATAGAAGGCCCCCAAAAACGAAATTCCTAAACCGACAACACCCAGAACCATCAGCGGCGCGTGCGTCCGCCACGTGAAGCGGGGCCACGCCGCGCCTATCAGAAGCAGCAGCGGCGCTATGGTGACATGCAGGAAGCGCGGCCCCCACAATTCATCCGCCGTGACCACTAATGTGGAGAGAAAGCCTACTGTGCACACCGTCACGAGCAACGCGAAGACTGTAATTTCTCGATGCGCGCGTAAGGCGCGTGGGATGGCATAGACGAGCAGCAGCAGCACGGGAGCAAAAATGAAAAGGCCCTTGTTCGGAGAGCCGAAAAGACCGATAGCGTTTGTAAAAAATTGAAACGGAGACGCGGTCACCCATGCTTGCAGAGCACGCGTGGCGCCACCTCGCGGATTCCAGAATAAGCGCCAACCGATCACGCTGAGCAGCCAAATGCCTGTAATGACCAGCGCAGCCGTTAATGCCTGCTTCCACCGCGAACGCCAGTCACCTCGGAACTGGACGTAAATCAGATAAGCAATTGCGGGGACCAAAATCGCGCCATTGGCCTTCATCGATATTGCAAGCGCGCTGATGATCGAAAACCACAAAACGGATGGCCAGCCGCGGGCCTTTCCTTTCGCAAGGCCCAAGTATGCCGCCAGTAGGAGAAAAAACGATTGTTTGGTTTCGAGCCCAATGTAGGCATATGGCCAGAGCATGGTGCCGAAAGCCGCGATCAATGTGAGCAGCAGGCTCATGCCAGGCGTGCAAAGTTTTCTCAACCACAGGTACAGAATTGTCAGTAAACCGACGGTCAGCAACACCGGTTGCAGCGAGAGAACAAAATCCGGAGACACGAAGAGTTTTCCGAGCCTGACGAATGGGACATCGAGAAGCAAAGGCACAGGCCCGTGGCGCGTCCACGTGATCGGCTGTACGGGCCGGCCCTTGACCCATGCGTTAAAACTCGCAAGGAATCCCAGCGCGGCGTCCTTGTCTTCAGGCACATAGCCTCTGCCATCCGTCGTGCATGGCGCCAAAGCCAGGTAACACGCTGAAAGACTCAGAAATAAAAGGCACGCCGTTTTGCGTGCTGCAGCAACAGTCATAATCGAGCCCTGGCAACCATCTGCCAGCCCCTGCGAGACGAATTGAGATGCCGGCAAATCAGCCGATCAAACACAGCCATGGCTGCACGCGCCGCCGGCGAGACCTTCTTTGCCGGCCCCGCACTGACATCCGTAATTAGTTTGCTGCCGCGCAGTATGACCAGGCAGCGATATAGATTGAAGAACGGAAAGCCAGCGCCAGTCACAATTTCAGGCGTATAGCCCGTCTCACGCAGCAGGACTTCAATTTCTTGCCGACGCCAGTGTTTGCGATGGCCGATGTACCTGTCAAACGCGGACATCGGACCACCGGGCGCAGTCAAGATCAGGCAGCAGCTTGCGCTCATATACGCCCTTGCATTTCGAAGCAGAAGAGCGGGATCGTCCAGGTGCTCGATAACTTCAGAACAGATCGCGTGGGTCGCCCAGCCTCGTTGATCCTCCAGCGGCTCGGTCGCGTCGAGAAGGTCGCGCTGAATAAAGCGCGCGCCCGGCAGCTTGCGGCGGGAGATCTCCACGCCCGATTTCGACAACTCCAGACCCAGGATCTCCGCCGATGAGAACCTGGCTCGAATTGCCGCGGCCATATCGCCCTGGCCGCTGCCGATGTCGATGATACGAGCGCCTTGTCCGGAGCCGGCGATACCAAGCATCGCCAAGATCAACTCACGACGGTAATTTTGCGCCGGATTCTGTTCGGCCGTCTGGTTGAATTCTTGCCAGTGCCGGTCCCAATCATCGCGGATTGACACTGTCATGTTCGCTCCTGACTCAGGTTGCTCCCGCACCGCTTCCCTCCGGCGTGTTTACAGCCGGCCCGACTTCAAATCCGGCAGCATGGCGATCATCGAATCGCGTAATGCCTCGCCGGAGCCCAAACTCGGTACCCATCCTAAATTGCGAATCCGATCGGTGTTGAGCCGAACGATCGGAACATCACCTTTCCAACCGCGAGTACCGCCCGTGTACTCGAATTGCACATCGCGGGAGTCCAAACCTGCGCACTCTGCTGCCAGATGTGCGATCTCGGTGACCGTAATATAGTCGGCCGCCACGTTGAAAACGGCAAAACGCTCTGTGGAACGCTGCGCGGCCAGCAGGACTGCCTCGATGATATCGCGGACATGGATATACGACTTGCTCTGAGTTCCATCGCCGAGAATGCGCAGCTTGTTCGGATTGTTGATCAGTTGCCGCAGGAAATCAAAGCCCACTCCGTGCGTCTGCCGTGGTCCGACCACATTTCCGAATCTGAAAACCCGGCCGGTGAAATCGAACATATGGCAATAGGAACTAATCAGAGCCTCACCGGCAAGTTTACTCGCTCCATACGTGGAGATAGGGATGAGGGGTCCATAATTTTCGTCTACTTCCTTTTCTCCGAGATCCCCATAAACGCCGCTGCCGGATGCATACAGAATCGTGCTCGTTCGCGACCGGCGCATCGCTTCGACGACATTGTTGGTGAGTAACGTCCCTTCCCAAAAATCGATTTCCGGTTCCGTGGCCGCGCGAGCGATGTCGGGGTTGGAGGCGAGGTGAATCACAACGTCGTGACCTCGCATGGACTCTGTCAATGCGTCGAGGTCCTTCACGTCGCCTCGGATCACGCGCAATCGCAGGTCGTCATGATGGTGCTCGTAGTGCCATTCGCGCCCCGACGAAAAATTATCGTAGACCGTCACCGCGGCCACGGAGCCATCCGAAAGCAGGCGATCCGTAAAGTGGCTGCCGATAAAACCGGCCCCTCCCGGAATAAAGTAGCGTTGAGACTCGGTCATGTTTGGACAATAGAACGGTCCTGGGAAGTGCAGACCGCGAATGTGTTCAAGCCGAACTTGTGGGAAAAACAGCGAATCCTGCTCGGCAGAAATCCCGCTCGAACCAACAAGGGCCAGAAATCCTTTACGTCATAATAGGTTTTGTGGTCATCCATCTCGTCCTTAGGACTCAGGCCGAGCCGGAATGCCGAACACTCCAGAAATTTCTTGCCACGCCAGGAGGGCACGTTGAACAGACAGGTGCCTTCGGGACGGACGACCCGCAGGCAATGCCTGAGAACGGCGAGCGGGTCCCATAGATGTTCCAGAACAGAGATGCAAAGTACGAGGTCCAGACTGGCTGACGGGATCTGGTTGAGTGCCTCCGGCAACGTTCCTTCGATGGCCGTTACGTTCGGACACGCCTTGAGATCGACAGCCAGAGCGGAGTCCACCAACACTGCGCGTTCCACTTGCGGAAGAATCGTCCGCATGAACGTTGCATGATAGCCGCATCCAAAATCTCCAATGCGTTTGCCGGCTACGGATCCGGTATATCGCCGGATCTGCCGCGCCGATAGCCAAACACCGAAGCGGTCGATTACCGTGGGTTCATAACCTTGACCGTAAGCACGTTCGCGCATGCCTTCCCTTAGTTAGCGTCGGGCCCACCGTCCGGATTGCTTCGGTACACCGCTTCGCGGCTTTCTTACTACCGGACGGTCCCCCCACGCTTAGTTAGCGTCGGGCCCACCGTCCGGA
>QHXA01000196.1:3497-11575 GCA_003222755.1 Acidobacteriota bacterium | reverse complement strand
AACGCGGGCTAAAGCCGCGCGACTACAGACTTGATTCCGAGCGATTTCGTTCCTGTCAGTCAGGTATGTTGTCGCCCTCTTGGACGGCTGCGCGGTCGATGGCGTCCAGGCCAGGGCGATCCGGCCATAGCGAGCCACAGGAGGCTTAGTAGTACTTATTCAGAAAACATACTTCAACGCCATTTGCATGATTCGGCCATCGGACGCGCTCAAGATTTTTCCGAAGGTCGGGCTGTTGAAGTTGATATCGGGACACGTAATGGCCGGCACGATCCCCTGAAACGGTGGAGAGCAATAATTCGCATGATTGGCAACGTTGAACGCTTCGGCCCGAAGTTGCAGCGACTGTTTCTCTCGAATCGGGAAGTTTCGTGTGAGCCCCATGTCAAAGCGAATGCTGCCGGGACCTACAATGTTTCTTGCCCCGACACTCCCATACGTCCCCGGCTCGGCTGGTGCAAATGCCGCCGGGTTCAGCCATCCGTTGGTGCCTCTATTCGGAAGGTAGGGCGACGGAAGAATCTGGCTCGGCCTCTGGTCGGTGCCGGTGTTGCCTCCAGTGCTTGTACCGCTCAGCGCCACGTCGATGCCCGACGAAATGCTGAAGTACGGCCCAGTCACAGCCCGAACAATTCCCGAGATCTGCCAGCCGCTGGCCAGAACGCGGACGGCAGTATTGGCGAATCGCGGCGTCTCATACACCGTCGACATATTGAAGTTGTGCCGGCGATCCAATTCGCAATTCCCACGGTTGACTCCGCGGCGCGATTGAATCCATCCGCCGTTGTTCTGAATAACATCGACATAACCATCGTCGATGCAGCGCGACCAAGTGTAATTCCCCTGAACGGTTATTCCTTTGGCACGCCGGCGCTGCACCTGGAGGACTAACCCGTTGTAGGTACGCGTCGCACCATCATCGCCCATCACAATGTTCGAAAAGTACTGACCGGCAGCCGGATTCTGCAAATACAGCTCGCGCCGCTGATTCGTATTGCCGATAGTGGAACACGGACTGAACCTCCCGCCGGCGATGACGCAGCTCGGGCCGGGAAGGTAAGCCGCCCCATTGGCTTCGTAACAAAGCGGCATGTGAATAATGTTGCTTCCGATGTAATTTGCGGCAACGAGCCAGTTCTGCCCGAATTGTTTCTGAATGCTCAGATTCCACTGATTGATGTAGGGCTTTTTGAGATCAAACGGGAACACGGTGTATACGCCGTTTAGCGGAAACGTGCTGTTCTTGTCGAGAGCGATCGGGAAAGGATTTCCTCCGGGAAAACTCGCCCACGGATCTTCCATTGAAGGACTGTTCACGACAATGCTCGCGCCTTTTGGCGCAGTGTCGCGCTTTCCTCCGTATTGGTGCAGATGCGGAAAATCGAAAAAGATTCCATAAGCAGCGCGGACGACCAACAGACCGTCGCCCTTGGGATCCCATGCGAGTCCAAGACGTGGCGCAACGCGCTTCCAATGATTCGCCTGCCATGCATTGGTGTCGGGAATTCCGCCTTCACCTTGAAAATAGATCCCGGCCGGCGCGTTGGGATAGATCGTGCTGACCAGCCCCTGATCAAACCGTTTCCGGTCGAAAAACGCTCCCTTGCCGGCGGCGTCATAGGGCGAACGGTAAGGCTCCCACCGTACGCCGCCGTTGAATGTCAGCCGTGACGTGGCCTTCCACGTGTCCTGCACGTAGAGGCCGATGTAATTCTGCCGGAAGTATTCGTTTGTAATTCGGCTTTGCGTGTAGCTGTTCGCTTTTCCCGTCATGAGGTCCGCGAGCCCAAGGCCGGTGTTAACGCCTGTAAATGAGAACGAACCCGGAGACGTGGTGCTTGCCGTGTAATTCATCATCTGGTGCATCCAGCTCACGCCGTATCCGATCTGATGCGCTCCTCGGGCGTTTGTGAGATCTTCAGTGAACTGATAAACCGTCGAATTCGTGATGCCGGGCGTTGACTGCGAGGTGAACAGGTTCAGCGAGCCTGTCACACTGAGCAGGACCATTTTGGGATAATTCGATGGATAGTAGAGATTCTTCACGCCGAGGTCGCTCCAGGTGTAGTAGTCCGGAAACGTCTTCACGTTCGTCGTGCGAAGAATCTCTCCACGGAATGAGCTCACCAGCGTTGGGCTAATCGAGTACGTATCGCCGAGAACGAAGGACTTCATGCGCCGATAAAAGTTTGGATTGGCGATGGAGATGACCGTCTTGCCGTCATAGTCGCTCGGTGTATCGAGGCGCGCCATTTCATAGCGGCCAAACAACGCCTGCTTCGCACTCACCTGATAATCCACCTTTGCGACGGGCATCCATTCATCGGCATTGCTTTTGCGGCCGAACAAGACGCGTCCGCACGAATCGGTCGGAGTGGCATTCAGACGCTTCATCAACTCCAGCGCAGGTTTTGCATACAAGCTTGGATCGATACGATTGTCGACGAACGGGGCTCTTAATGTGACGCCGCCGCCGCTCTGGCACGCTGCGGACGCGTATGTCGTCCAGTCACCGGCGAGCATCTGTGACGTCGGAATGAACGTCGTGTTGCCTTTTGGATCCGAGCGCTGCAATGTGGTCTGCAGTCCGCCGAAGAAAAACAGTTTGTTCCTCAGGATAGGGCCGCCGATCACTCCGCCGAATTGATTGCGCTTTAATCCGTCGCGTTCCGTGGCAAATGTATTGCGCGCGTTGAAAATTCGGTTTCGCACGAATTCGAAGACGCTGCCATGAAAGTCGTTCGCGCCGGATTTCGTCACAACGTTCACTGCACCTGCGGAATGGAATCCATACTGTGCAGGCACCGCGCTGGTTTCGACTTTGAATTCCTGCAATGCGTCTGGGAATGGCAGAGGCAGAGCCTGGTTGCCGTACGGATCGTTGTGAACTCCTCCGTCCAAAAGGAATGTCAGGCCATCGTTGGATCCTCCACCGACGGAAATGATGTCGGTCGGATAGTTTCGCGGGGTATTCTGCGCTCCACCACCGACAGCGGCCCCTGACAGTATGATCAGTTCGGTCACCTGCCGCCCATTGAGCGGCAGCTCCATCACACGCACGTTATCGATGACCTGGCCCACTCCGGTATTTCGCGTTTCCACGAGCGCGGCGTCCGCTTGCACTTCGACCGTTTCGGCAACCTGGCCGACTTCCATCACGACGTTGATCACGGGATTTGCGCTGACCTGCAAAACGATTCCGGTCTGCACAAACATGCGGAAACCCGGCAAGCTTGCTTCTAATCGATATGGACCGATCGGCAGGTTTGGCAGTACATAAGATCCGGTTTCGTTGGTCACCACACTGCGTGCGAGGCCAGTTGCCGTTTGCGTCACCGTGACTTCAACTCCAGGCAAGACTGCACCGCTTTGATCTCTTACGGTGCCGCTGAGTTGAGCGGTCGACTGCGCCGAAAGCGTTACCGAACTGAGAATGGACACAAGGGAAAACAGAAACAGACGTAGCGCGGTCCTCCACATAAGCCCTCCCATTGCCGGTTAAGACCCGGTTCATCAACTACTGTGCGGAAAATCTGCAACGTGTTTACAAACAAGTGGGGACCAATGTCAAGGACTGTTAATGGCGGGTGGTACCCTAATTTGAAGCGCGCTTTAACCCGCGTACGCACGCCGGAGGCGTGCAAGTAAATTAGCCAGGGGTACGCGTTTTTTGCGTACCCCTGGAATATCGAGACCAAGACGGATCCCGCACCCCGAAGGGGTGTCGAGGACTCCTCGCACGCTTTCGGCGTGCGGATGCCGTTGGTTCAGACAACCGGGGGTTGCGCTCGCTACCGCTCGCTTAACCCCCCGGCTAATTTCCTGACACGCCTCCGGCGTGCGCGAAAGGCCGCGTTAATTCTTGCGAAAAACCAAACAGTGCAAGAAACTTGCAATCACGAATTCCTGAACCCCAGAAGGAGGGGAATATGCGCTCCGCTATCTTTGCAGCGGCGTTGTTGATCGCCACGACGCTCTGCCTGTCGACTGTAAAACGTCCAATAGGTTCTCCTCGTTTGGTTTCCGTTGAAGAGCTTGCCGACTACAACGAAATTTGCCCACCGGAACCAGCGAGTCACAACCGCAGCATGATTGCCGCGCTCGAGGAGAACAACCTTTTCGCCGCGTTCACGGAGACGTCCGTACGCGCCGAAGGCGACACGGCTGATGTGACGCGGCCTCCCGTCCGGACGATCAAGGATACCTATCCGATCTACAGCTCGGTTGCAGTCGATCCACTACGCGACGAAGTGGTGCTTCAGGACACGAATCTGTTCGGCATCAAAATATTCAGCCGTCTGGAGAACACCCCGTCCGACGTCGAAGCGGCGAAGCCGAAGCGCGTGATTCAAGGCCCCAAGACTCTGAACGAGTACAACAACGGTCTGTATATCGATCCGAAAACCGGCAACATTCACACCGTCGCGATGGACACTGCCGACAGCATGCTCGTCTTTCCCGGCGGTGCCGACGGTGATGTTGCGCCGATCCGCAAGCTGAATACTCCTCATCGAAACTTCGCGACTGCAGCCAACGAAGAGAAGGGTGAGATCTACATCACGATCCAATACCCTCCAAAGGTGATGGTTTATCGCAAGGAAGCCAATGCGGACGAAAAGCCGCTGCGAGTATTGGAAGGCCCGCATACGTTGCTCTACGACACACACGGCATTGCGCTGGATGTGAAAAGAAACCTCATGTTCGTCGGTACATGGGGCAACGCCAGCGATCATAAGGTAGCGGGCACCGGAAGGTTCTATCCACCCTCTATTAATGTCTATCCGCTGGATGCCAGCGGCGACACTGCGCCGCTGCGCGTGATTCAGGGCCCGAAAACGCAGTTGGATTGGGCCGGCGGCATGAAGCTGGATCCCGACACGCAGGAAATTTACGTCGCGAACGACGTCGGCAATTCAATTCTCGTCTTTCGTGAAACCGATGCTGGCAACGTCGCGCCCTCGCGCATCATCAAAGGAAGCAAGACGGGCCTGAACCATCCGGCCGGCATTTCAATCGATACGATGAATAAGGAATTCTGGGTCTCCAACATGGGCAACTCTTCGGCGACGTGCTACTCGCTGAAGGCGAATGGAGACGCCGCGCCGGTGCGGACGATTCGCAGCGCGCCGGTCGGCAGGCAGTCCGTGAAATTCGGCAAACCCCAGGCCGTGGCTTACGACAGCAAACGAGAACAGTACCTGGTGCCGAACTGAGTGAACACGCCGCAGATTGCGGTATTCGCCAGGCTGGCGAAGGAAAATACGACTCCTGTTCGAGCGCTCGAAGGTCAGAAGACGAGGATCAGCCGGACCATGCATGCCCTGGCATACGACTCGATCCATGACGAAATCGTTGTGAACAGTCCCCTGGCTCAGGCCGTTCTGTTTTTCCGCGGCGCGGCCAATGGAGAGGAACCACCGGTTCGAGTCATTCAGGGACCGCACACTCTGATTCAAGGCACGGATTACGACGGCAACGACAAGATGACCTTCGACGAAGTCCACGGAGAGATCATTATTCCTGTCGCGGGACCGAAAGTACTGGTGTTCTCGCGCGAATCGAACGGTGATGTCGCCCCGTTGCGCGTTCTGGCAGGACCGGACACTCAAATTCGCGGCTCCGTGCGAGGTCATCCGCTGGTAGGCGTCGATCCCACTAACAATCTGCTCATCGTCGGCAGCACCGGCGGACAAGGCGGCGGCCGCGACGGAGACGCCTCCGAAGGCGGCCGGGGCCGCGGCGCTCTGGTTATTTTCGATCGCACGGCAAGTGGGAATGCGAAGCCCCTACGCGTGATTCAGGGACCGAATACGGCGTTTGGTGGTGTCGGCCAGATTCAAACGTATCCCCCGAAAGGCTGGATCATCGCCGGCGTTCTTGGCGGCGGCATCGGTGCTTGGAGCATCCATGACAGTGGTGATGCTGCGCCTCGCTGGAAAATTCCGGTTCGACAGATCTCCAGCTCAGCTCAAACAGGCATTCAATCAGTGGCGCGTCACATCGACTGTCATCGACGACAAGGAGGTCATCGTCGCCAGCGGTGGCCGGAACGTTCTTCTGACGTTCTCCTGGCCCGAAATCTTCGAATAAGCAAATTCCCCTCCTCTTGCCAGGAGGGGATGACACCGCGGAGCGGTGCGAAATGTCCAAGCTCTGTTCCCCTCCTCTTGTGAGGCTCTTGCGAGGAGGGGAATATCCGTCACTTGATCGGAGGTGCCGGCGCGGGCTTCGCAAACCGTGCTGCGTCGATCTGCACATTCGGCTGCAATTCATTCAACTGGGTCGTGGATTGACCATCGGTCCAGGTCGCGGTCCAGCGAAACGGCACCTTCACGCCCGAGACCTCGCGATAATCCGCATAGTCAATTTGCATCGGAACGCGGCCGACTGCTGTGTCGACAAATCGCACGAGCCGCACCAACAGGCCGGATTCATCGAAGTACAAATTCACGGGAGGTTGCCTGGGATTGGTTCCCTGAAGTACTCGAACCTCCTTATCGTCGATGACAGTCGATGTGACGCGCCACTGATTGAATGCCTGTTTGAGCTGAGCTGGGAAAAATACCATCGCGTCAACCTTCGCCCCGTCGGCATTCCCACCGGTCAACGTCATTAACGGCAGGGGCTTATCGGCTGACGCGATCCAACCGGAGCGGCCGTCATATGTTCTGACACTGTCGCCGAACGGCGCGTGAACTATTGTCGTGCGCTGAGCTGGAGCTTTCGCGAAGATTTCCACGGGAGCTTTTGTTTGTTCGGTGTCATAACCCGTGTACGTTCCTTTTGCTGTGAAGCTCGTGAGCTGCGCAAGCCGCTGCACGCCGCCCAGTGCCTGAATGTACTTTTCAAAAACTTCGTCGGCAGATGGACCGGGCGTATTTGGAAAAGTTTCGATCTCATTTGGGTCTTCCACAGGCGCGCCGTACTGCACCATCAGACTTGGTACGACTTTCGGACGTCTTGTGCCGTTGTGGCAGGTGTAGCAGGTCACGGCGCGTACCCCCTTGAAGTTTTCTTTGTTTATGGCGTTGACCATCAGCATCATTCTTCGCGCAGTCTGCTTCAATGGCGTATCATTTGCGAACTTGTCCCACGTCGTCGTACTGTCGGACGTATGGCAATCGGTACAGTTCATGCTTGTGGCGGCGGAGAACATTCCCATCGTGTCCATGAATTCATCGACAGGAATTCCCTTGATGATTTGAAGATTCTTGAACACGTCTTCGGCCATTTGCGGCCTCTGAGCTTGCGGTTGGCCGCTGACGCTCAGCAGACCAAAGAAGCAGATCGCTGCTGTTGCTTCGCGGCCTAATCTCATTTCGTGTTCTCCTTCAGGAAGGCATTTTTTTGCTTATGTGTTTGGCGTTATACAGCGCGCGTCCGCGAAACTGAAGCCCGGGATTACTTTTTTTCGCTGCCTATTGCTTTTCGAAAGACAGACTCGTTGAACTCCTGATAATCGGAAGGTACGCAGAAGTTTTCCCACAGCTCCGTGCTCGGAACGAGTTTGATCGTCGATTTTGGAGTCACCCAAGGCGCAGTATAAGTTTTGGGATCGATGATTGTAAGTTCCGCTTCCAGCGTGCCGTAATTCACACGCTTGTATCTTTCGACAATCTTCATCTCGTCGCTATGCGTCCAACCGCCATCCGGATTGCTCTGGTTGATCCACGACCGCTCATCGTAACCGTTCGACTCGACGACGAAAGTATCGCCTTCCCAATGACCCACATTCCACCCCAGCCAATGTGGCTCCGGAGGATCATCAGGAAGTTTTCGTCCGTCGGTCCAGATAGTTCGGAACGTGTGGTTCAGCTCGAAAAACTGGATCACCCTGTCGGGCAGCATGACGAATTCGAATCCATAGTTGTACGCGTATAAGCGCGGCCATCCATATGGATCGCAATTAATCGGGCTGCCTGCGCCGCGGCCCGACCTGTCTTTCGAGTGAAGCGGCGCGCCGTCAGGACCTTTTTCTCCGAATGTGGCTTCGTGCTGCTTTTTTCCCCACTCCGTCAAAGGCGGCATATTGCTGGCGTTGAATGCATTCGCCACGCCGTCATATCCCCACACGCCGG
>QHXA01000196.1:2969-3449 GCA_003222755.1 Acidobacteriota bacterium | reverse complement strand
AACCTTGAAGTCTTTCCACGACTGAGCTCGATCGTTGTTATTCTGACACCGCGGGCAATTTCCCCAACCCGGCGGCGGCGGAATCGATGGCAAGGCTTTGCGTTCGTTCGTGCTTTGATTCTGAGCCGGCGCAATCGAGACGAAGACCAGCACCAGCGCTATGGATATACCGATCGTAACGATTCGATTTCGCATATATATTCCGACCTTATTTTTTGTGAATGATGCCACCCGCGGGATCTCTTACATTCTCATTAAAGAAATTCTCATCCATGGGTGCGCATAGTTCTTCGCGGATTTCTCCTGACTGGCGTTTCCAGATTTTCGTGTCGCTGATCCATGGACGCGTATACGTCTTCGGATCGTCGATGCGAAACACCACTTCAAGCGTATCGCGGTCTGTGCGGCGCCAGCGTTCCTGAAAGTGCATGTCGCTGCTGTAAACGTTACCCCATTGATCGAGCCATGCCCTGTCATCGA
>QHXA01000196.1:0-2912 GCA_003222755.1 Acidobacteriota bacterium | reverse complement strand
GTCGACAACGAGCGTGTCACCTTCCCAATGGCCAACCGAATATCCCATCCATCGACCATCGGGATTCTTCGGAAGGTCTCGCCCATCCATCCAAATATGGCGCAACGTACCCTGGCTCTGGAACTCCATCAGGATTTGGTCGGGCACATGATAGAACTGCGCCTGACCACCGGTGTAGAAAAGGAGGCGTGGAATCCCTTTTGGATTGCACGTCATGATGGGATCGTTTCCCTTGGCCGGTTCCACGGCTTGCTTTTGTGGCCCCGGACGGCCCGTGAGGCGGCTTTGGAAAACCTTCTCGCCCCATTCAGTTCTTGGAGGCACTTTGTCCCAACTCGTCATCATCCGGCCGTCAGTTATCGAACGTCCGGTCGCTGCTCTCCAGAGACCGGAGAAATCGTGGGAATCAAACTTCTCCTTCGGATCGATTGGCGGGAGTTTGGCTGGTGCCGGTCCTTCAGCCTGTCCACCCCAGTCAGTGACTTTCTTTGGTTTTGACTGCGGTGCCTGAGCAAAGCTGAACGACGCGAACACAAGTAAAGAAACGGCAAAAATAATCGGACGCATCACTGTTCTCCCGCCCGTTGATCCAAAAGTTCTTCACCCTTCTCATTCAGGATCTTCATCACCACACCTACGGGCGTGCCGACTCTGGAAGGTCCAAGTGTGATCGTGATTTTGGTCCCTGGTTTCAGTGCTTCAGTAGACCGCGATTTGTTCCAGCCGTGCTGGCTCAGAGTAAAAGGAGTCGGAGCGATTTCTCCCACCCAATGCTTCACATTGCCGGATTCGTCGGTGACATCAAAGAAAACTTGAGGGTGAGGATTTCGATAATAGAAGTCCGTCATGACGCCCTTCAAGGTCACGGGGTTCGACTGATCATAGGAGATGTTGGTTCCGTGATGTGCGAACATTGAAACGGAAAGCAGAAAAAAACCAGCAGCGACGAGCACAACGGCAAAAATTTCCTTCATCCATTGATTTCTCATCGAGAAACCTCCGATGCACTAATTGCGGTATAACCGTTTTTGTTGGTTGCAACGTTAACGCTCGCCTCCACGCGTGTCAACATTCATCAGGGACGCGGTCATCCTCATTCCCGATCGTTGACACGCTAGCTCAACCTTGATACTGTCCGCGTAAAATTCACCAATTGCACGCCTCACAGCACGTAAGGAGGCTCGAAAATGAACTACTCTCGTAGAAATTTCCTGAAGGCTGCCGGCTCGGGCGTTGCCTTGACGGCCCTCGGCGGCGGGTCGATGCTGGCGGCGGTCGCCTCTCCTGCTCCCGGCTTGCCAGTCCCAATGACGAAAGAAAAAGCCATCTTCATTCTTAATGGCAAACCTCTCGTCGCTGAATATGAGGCGCGGACAACATTGTGGGAAGTCATTGCGGTGAAGTTGGGTCTGACGGGCACCACCAGAAGTTGCAATCGAGCCAGTTGCGGCGCATGCAGCGTACTGATTGACGGAACGCCATTCTACTCGTGCCATACATTGGCCATGGAGGCGGCGGGAAAGAAGATCTTCACAATCGAAGGATTGGGCGATGAGAAAAATCTGCATCCGTTGCAGAAAGTCGGGTATCTCTACATGGCCGCCGATTGTGGATTCTGCACGGCCGGTTGGTCTGTGACGGCGAAAGCGCTTCTGGATAAAAACCAAAATCCTTCCGAGGACGAAGTCAGGTCCGCATTAGCGGGGCATATCTGCCGATGCGCGGCATATCCGGCAATCGTACGCACTGTGATGGATACAGGCGCCGTGCTGCGCGGCGAGGCGGAAGT
This sequence comes from Acidobacteriota bacterium, assembly GCA_003222755.1. Taxonomy (GTDB): domain Bacteria; phylum Acidobacteriota; class Terriglobia; order 20CM-2-55-15; family 20CM-2-55-15; genus 20CM-2-55-15. The sequence continues at coordinate 1,123 of QHXA01000196.1, read as the reverse complement.
ATGAGTCAAAAACAAAAACCAAAAGGGCCGAAGCGAAAAATCGAACCGCATCTCCACTCCACGATCATAGTGAACCAGCCGATGGTTCGGGACTTCTCAACCGGCGGCGGACATCTCCCGGGCGATACCCTTGTCGAAGGAGACGACAAAATCGTTACGAAAAAGTGGCAAGGGTACCCACCGCAGAATCTCAACCTGATTGGAAAGCCACGCCCTCCGCTCGCCGAAGTTGCGATACCGCGCTATACCGGCAAGGCCGAGTACGCGACGAGAATCTGGTTTCCTAATATGCTTTTTGCGAAGCTGCTCGGTAGCCCGCATCCGCGTGCGCGAGTGCGAAAGCTTGATGCCACAAAGGCGCGCCACATGCCGGGTGTCGCGTACATTCTCACACGCGAGAATTCTCCGAAGACGTATCCGCTGCCCGAGGAACTCTTCTTTCAGGGTGACATCGTTGCCATCGTTGCCGCAGAAACGGAAGACATTGCCGAAGACGCTTTGGAAGCGATTGAAGTCGACTACGAGGTCCTTCCTTTCGCTTCGAGCCTTGCGCAGATCATGTCGCCGAATGCTCCGGACCTGAGCCAAGTCGGACGAGGACAGCCCAATGTCGACGGGACCGCAGGAGGCGGAGCCAGCGGCTTTACCGGACCGGCACGAAGACAACAAAGAGGAAACCTAACGACAGCGCTTGCCGAGTACGGTGACGTCGAGAAAGGCTTTCGAGAAGCCGACATCGTCAAGGAGTTCACCTATTACTACGCCGGAGGTGTGGTCGCGCCGCTTCAACCGTGCGGCAGCGTGGCCAAATGGGACGGCGACAGAGTGACGGTGTGGGGCCACGGACAGGCCATCTATCCGGCCCGAGCGCTCATCGCACGCGGCCTCGATATCGATCCGAAGAACGTTCGATTCATCAATAAATGGAACGGCGGCACGTTTGGTGGCGTGCGGCAAGCTTCGGAAAAGTTTTATCCGTGGGTGGCATACATCTCCAAAATGGCCGGCAAGCCCGTCAAGCTAACGCTCACGAAAGACCAGGAATTGGCGCACATGCAGGTCAAGCCCGAGAACATCCAGAAATTCAAAGTGGGTGCAAAAAAGGACGGCCGAATCACGGCGT
>QHXA01000904.1:3425-3663 GCA_003222755.1 Acidobacteriota bacterium | reverse complement strand
ACTGGCAGGTTGGTTGCTTTCGACCAATGGAAAATCCGGTTCGATTAATGCCACTTTGACATCGACCGGCGTTGGTGTGATTGCGGGCACCGGCAATTGCACCAGCGCTGCCGGTGCGTGCAATCAAGTCATCGCGAACGTGAAGCCGAGTTTGCAGGAGCCGACAGTTCCAGCAGGGACTTTGCCGGCACTTGTCACTTCGCTGCCGAACCTCGGTACCAGTCCCATTGCCGGCGGC
>QHXA01000904.1:1641-3384 GCA_003222755.1 Acidobacteriota bacterium | reverse complement strand
TTCAAGAAAACTATTCGGATCTTTTCAAGTCTGCATCGCAATTCAATACCGGCGCGGTATTTCCAGCCCCGGGCGTGCTAGTCAACATCGCATTTAACAACATACCGTCTGGACTTGAGATTTCGGGATGCGCGGCCGTTCTCACGGACCTGAGCGGGGGCGCATTGGCTGGAGGCGCGGCGGTATCGTCATCTGCTGTGACGGCTAGCTCGAACGTTCTGACGGCTGGCTTCACTTCACCGGTAGACCAGACGAGTGTGGATGTACTTTGGGTAACGTGTACGAAGGTCGGGCGAGGTACTGCCCCTCTCCCGCTACCATCTACACCAGTCACGGCCCAAGTTTTCCTCGGTCCGACAGGCGATGCTCTGTCGTCGTCGGGTTCGATCCTCACCGGCTTGTCGACGGGTAGCATTCCGCGGTACGCGCCGCCTCAGGCGCCGACGGCCAGCCTCATCTCATTTGGAGGAGGCATAACAGAGTCCAGTACGCCTGCAACGATCACAGCCACCGCAGGAACGCCACAGACCGTCGAAGTGGGCGCCTTGTTCAATACCCTTCGAGTCACAGTGCGAGNNCGATAATCCCGTGTCGGGAGCAACAGTCACTTTCAACTCGAACAACACATCGACTGCCGGCGTGACTTTCCCGAGAGGCAACTCGGCAGTGACGGATGCTTCAGGCCAGGCCGCGGTCGATGTTCGCGCACAATTTAGTATTGGCAGTTTTACTGTATCTGCCACATCCGGAACGGCGACGCCTGCCATATTCAGTTTGACGAATACGCAACGCCTCACCCTCGCTGTACCCGCGCTTCTTTCCGGCAACGCGAGCCAACTAGGCCTCGCGTTGACGAATACATTGAATCGACCAGTCACTTTGAGAGTAACGGCCCGTGGGTATGACGGGCAATTGATCACCGGCAGTGATGTAGTAAACCCGGCAGAACTCACGCTCCCTGCGGGAGGACAGATCGCTCGGCTGGCAGTCGAGATCTTCGGCGCAGGTATCGCGGGACGGTCCGGGTGGGTCGAGTTGACCGCGAGCGATCCCGGCTTTAATGGATTTTTTCAGCTTTTTGACAACGCACTATCCGCCTCTGACGGCAGCTCGTTTCCCACTGCGCCGGCTACACGCTTGGTCTTTCCTCACGTCGACAAAGACACCATTCTTTACATAGTGAACACCGGAAACCAGCCGGCTTCAGCAACTGCGCTTCTTGTATATGACAACAACGGCATACTGGCCGGCAGCACGACTTTGTCCCTCGGTGCGAAGGCCGGGTGGAGCGGGCATATCACGGATCTACTTCCGTCATTGCGAGCACTTGACGGCTATGTCGTGGTAGACAGCCACGGCGCCCCGTTCGTGTCATCTTCGGAAGCGCTCATTGGGATGCAAAGCTATCAACGCGGCGACTCCCAGATCGTGCTCGGTCAGCCGGATTTCGAATTCGTGCGGACAGGCTATGCAGTTCATGTAGCCATCGGAGGCGGGTACACAACGCGCCTCACATTGGTGAATCCTGTTTCAGCTCAACAACAGTTGCAGCTCACACTGAATGGGGCAACCGTGCAACGCACGATTCCGGGCTACGGCCGGCTGGATGAATCCCTCGCAGAGATGTTTAATATTTCCGGCGGCAGCGTAACGACGGGATATTTAAAGCTGCAAACCCCGGATACGCCCGGCGTCAGTGGATATGTCGAAATCACCGCCTCCGAAGGACCGGCCCGCACAACA
>QHXA01000904.1:0-1621 GCA_003222755.1 Acidobacteriota bacterium | reverse complement strand
CCAATCGCACGTGACGCTCAGTCCCGGCTGATGTTTTCTCACATCGCGCAAGGCGGCGGTTACTTTACCGGCCTCGCTCTTCTGAACACCGGAGCTGACACGGCGACAGTAACGATTGAAATCCATTCGCCGAGCGGAACGACCTTGGCGTCAAACGTCGTGACGTTGGGAGCCGGCGAGCGGATGATTGGCCTGCTCAATGAATTATTCCCGAGTATTCAAAATCAACTTGGTGGTTTTGTGCGGGTCGACTCGACGCGGCCGATTTATGGTTTGCAGATATTTGGCAGCGTCGATCAACGTTCCGGCAGTTTCCTGACGAATATTCCAGCAGGAACTTTCTAGGGGCCGAAGCGATAGGCCTGCACTATGGAATTCATTGCAGAGGTCAGGCTTGTCCGCATCCCATTTCACTTTTTCTAATTGAGACTTATAAAGGGGTCGCGATAAACCACTGATTACCCCAGGCGTCTTCGACTGCGCCGCTGCGTACGCCATAAGGCTGATTGGCTACGGGCGAGATCGATTTCGCGCCTGCGCTCAAGGCCTCCTCGTACAGCGTGTCGCAATCCAGAACATACATGTTAATCATTGTCGTCATCGGCCGCATCCATTCGTGGTTCGTGGACTCGCTGACTCTCACGACCGAGTCGCCGATCCTGACGGACGCGAACAAGCCCCCCGGCCACTCCCATCGCTGAATTTCGTGCGCGTCGAATGCCTGCTTCAGAAAGTCAATAAACCGGGCGGCACCTTTTACGACGAAACCGGCCGATATGGAATTGCGGCCCTCCGGAATGTAGCTCTTACCGAGGTGGGTTACGATCGACCACATATTTCCTGCCTGGTCTTGCACGCAACCGAGCCGGATTGGTTCCCAATGGGCGTCCTGAACTGGCTGCAACTCCACACACCCAGCATCGACGGCCCGCTTGTAGACTTCATCCACATTGGGGACGTAGACGTCGATCGCCGCCGGCATCTTGCGATCCGATCCCACTCCCACCATCAGCATCGAATCGCCGATCCGGACCTCCGCATGGAATCGGCCAGGGCCGGCTTCCGCACGGAACGTCTCCTCGGCATCGAAAACACGCTTCAAGAAGTCTATGTACTCCAAACCCTGGGGAAGCAGGTACGGAGTGATGGTGCGGAACCCTGGACGAAATACAACTGTCTTCGTACTCATCATGATTGCCTTCCTTTTCAGTGTTGCTTTGAAATCGGGGCCCGGCAGATCGCGCAACTCGCGAGCAGTATGCAGTAGCTGCACAACTTCAGGATCGACCGATAAGGGCATAGCGTCAGGATTCGCCAACATCCTGCCGATTGCCTCATCCAGTTGATCGATTAAAGGCTGCTTACTCATGGCTGCCACCCAGCGTTTCTTTGGGGCTGCGCCCTGTCGGGCTTGCGCTTCGCGCACGCAAAGTCTCCAGAGCCCGGAACTGGAGTTGCTTGATTGCGCCCTCCGACCTTCCAAATTCCTCTGCGATGTCGCGAATGCTTTTCTCTTCGACGAAACGTTTGATGATGACGGATCGCTGGTCGGCCGCAAGATCATCGACCAACCTGGACAAACCGACGCGGCGTTCAATATCCGGCCAATGAGACGGATCGA
>QHXA01000195.1:7640-11816 GCA_003222755.1 Acidobacteriota bacterium | reverse complement strand
CATCTGAGCCGAACACAGGATAGCCGGGGGGAATGGCCACATGACAGGCGCGGGATGCGGTCTCACAATAGTCCTTCAGCTTGATCAAGTCCTGATCGATGGCGCCGAGCAGTTTCAGGTTCACCAAAACCTGATCCATCGGCGTGTTGCCAACGCGTTCACCGATACCTAAAGCGCAGCCGTGGATCACATCCGCCCCGGCCTGCACGGCTGCCAGCGAGTTGATGACGCTCAGTCCGCGGTCATTATGGCCATGTCAGCTAATTAAGATGTCCTGTCCCGAAGGCTTCACCACTTCTTCAATGACGAATTTCACGAGTGCGCGTGCGCCCGCAGGCGTGGCATGTCCAACAGTATCGGTTAATACAATGTGACGCGCACCGCAATTAATAGCGGTGGTGTAGAGACGTTTGATCGTGTCCGGGAATGCGCGAGTGCTGTCTTCGGTGACGTACATGACCGGCACGCCACGCCGCATGGCATAGGTAACCGCTTCCTCCGTTCGACGCAGCAGATCGTCGAACGTCCAGTTCTCGACATATTGGCGGATCATGCTGGAGCCGATAAACGTCGCGGCATCGATCGTGACACCCGTCTGTTCTGCGATCTCCAGAATCGGATCAATGTCCTGGATTGTGGTACGTGCCGCGCAATTCGGTCGGATGCTTAGACGGCTTCGGGCGATCTCTCGAGCGAGCGCTAAGGAATCCGCTTTCGCGCGCGGGCCCGCCCCCGGAAGGCCGATGTCGAGCATATGTATGCCCAGTTCCTCCATGAGATGCAGGAGGTGGATTTTATCTTCAATAGTAGGGTCGGAAACGGTGGGCGACTGCAGGCCATCGCGTAAGGTCTCGTCATCCAGCAGAACCCGCTTGTTGGTTAGCGGCTCAGACTCGCCGATGAGGTTCCAGTCGTAAACTAGCTTTTGCTTGTCTGCCATGAAGCGCCTCCTCTGCTGTAGGGGCGCTCTGCGAGCGCCTACAGTGAGCGACTACTTACCCTTGGCCAAAACATATGGACTTTCGTCGACGTAAAGCGTCTTGCACTTTTGGCACCGAAATACGTCCTTTCCGGATCCTGCCGCCTTCCTGGCCTCGGCGTCGAGTTCCGTAATCCGCTTCAGTTTGCCGCCGCAGTATGGTTCTTTCGGATCATTCGTCGGTATGTTGCACACAGTCTGGCGCGGTGCTTTCGTCTTCAATCCCTGATTCTCCCTTCGGCGAAATTATAGCGCGATGGCGTCGGCGGACCGGCGGAAGTGGCAGGCGAGAAAGCCTATCCCCATTTCAGCTTTCCGCGCAGCACATCAAAATAGTTCTTGTCAGCGGGCGCCACGAGTTTGACGCTCACATCGGATTTCACGACCACGATATGATCGCCCATCTGGAGCTTGAGGCCAACCTGGCCATCGACGGTGATGTAAACATCATCCTGTGCGGACCGCAGCATGATGGCGATCTGTACGTGTTCGGGGAGCACGATCGGCCGATTGGTCAGCGTGTGAGAGCAAATCGGCGTCACGACCATTGCGCTCATGGTTGGAAAAATAATGGGACCTCCCGCTGAGATGTTGTATGCGGTCGATCCGGTCGGCGTGGAAACGATCAGTCCGTCCGCGCGAAACCGTGAAACGTACTGGCCGTCCACACGGGCCTCGAGTTCTATCATTCGTGAGAGCGTACCCTTGTTGATGACAACATCATTCAAGGCGCGGTAGTCGGCGAGCCGCTTGTCTGCTCGTGAAACGTGGAGATCCATCATCATCCGCTGCTCGGTCACAAATTTCCCGGCGAGCACGACTTCCAGTGAAGGATACATTTCACTGAGAGTCACTTCTGTCAGGAATCCAAGCCCGCCGTAATTTATGGCAACAATGGGCACCTGACGATCACCCAGAACGCGCGCCGCCGCAAGTAGCGTCCCATCGCCGCCAAGGACGACGGCCAGATCCGCTGTCGATGCTGCCTGCAGCTCCAGTGAGGCCATTACATTCCTGGCTCTAAACCACTGGACCAACTCCCCGGCAACACGCGCAACCTCCGGCTGCTTCGGTTTCGTCACGATTACGACATTGCGAACGTTCATGGTTTTCTAAGCAGGAGGAAAAATTCGCGATTGCCTTCGCGGCCGGTTATCGGCGATTCGCGAAATCCGATGAATTCCAGTTCAACATTCCGAGCGGTCTCGGCTATTTTATCAACTGCCGCCTGTTGCAGTTTCGGATCCCGGACAATGCCGCCTTTGCCCACATGATCGCGTCCCACCTCAAACTGCGGCTTCACCAATGCCAGGCATTCCGCGCCAGTTTTCATTATCGCGGGAATTCGTGGAAGCAGCATTGTGAGGGAGATGAACGAGACATCGATTGTGACGAGATCGACGGGCTCACCGATGTGCGAGAGCTCCAAGAAACGAGCGTTTATCTCGATGGGACGGACGCGGGCATCATTTCGGAGTTTCCAGTCCAGTTGGCTCACATCGACATCGACGGCGTACACGCGCGCGGCGCCGTTCATCAGCAGAAAATGAGTGAATCCGCCGGTTGAAGAGCCAATATCTACGCAAACTTTTCCTTCCACTTCAACTCGAAAGGTCCGCACGGCGCCTTCGAGCTTGACGCCCCCGCGACTGACGTACGGGTATGGTGCTTCTTTCAGCCGGAGATTAGCGTCATCGGGAATCATCGTGCCCGCCTTGGTGGCAGGCTGATCATCTACGAATACATTTCCTGCCATGATGAGCGCCTGTGCCTTTTCCCGGGTTTCTGCCAATCCCCGCTCCACCAGCAGCTTGTCGAGTCGTGTTTTCACTGTTGGCGTTTATCAGTTGGTCCGGTCTTCCAAGTAGTCGCAGAATGCGAGCAACAATTTGCCGCGTGTGCCCAGAGGTTCCAGAGCTTGCCGGGCCTCCTTCATTAAATGGCGGGCGATGGCGCGGGACTCCTCCAATCCATAAAGTGATGGATAGGTTGCCTTTCCTTCGTCGCGATTATGGCCATCGGTGGCATCGAGGATGTCATCAATCACCTGAAACGCGAGGCCAATCCGCTCACAGAACTTCTGAATGCTCGTGAGATCCGTCTGTGGAGCCTCTCCGAGATAGGAACCAATCCAAACTGCAGCGCCGATCAGCGCGGCCGTCTTCGAGCGATGAATCGCTTCCAATTGTTCACGCGTTACACGAACCCCTTCACTTTCGAGGTCGAACACCTGGCCTGCGATCATACCGCCCGAACTTCCAGAGGCGGCTGCGAGTACGGAAGTGGCTCGCAGTATGCGTTCGGGCGGAAACTGGTTGGAACCCGCCAATACTTCAAAGGCCAGGGTCAGCAGCGCATCTCCGGCTAGGATGGCTATGGCTTCATCAAACTGCTTGTGACATGAAGGTTTACCACGCCGAAAATCGTCATCGTCCATGGCCGGAAGGTCATCATGGATCAGCGAGTAGCAATGAATCATCTCCACGGCCGCAGCTACGGGCAAAATCGGCTTCCAGTCTTGTTGGTAGGCCGTAAATGCCGCTGTGCAAAGCGCCGGCCGAATGCGCTTGCCGCCGTCCATAGTGCTGTACCGCATTGCCTGGTGAATACGTTCCGGAGGTTCATTGTGGGGGGGAAGCAATTCACTGAGAGTTGCATCAATAGCAGAACGAATGCGATGAAGAAATGCGCTGAGCTCAGCGTTCATTGCCGGATTCGAAAGGAACTGCACGCATCTGTCCCGAATCGTTCTTCAGAAGAATCTCCACACGCCGTTCCGCTTCTTCCAGTTTTGTGTGGCAGAATCGCGAAAGCTTGACTCCCTCTTCAAACAATTCCAACGCCGAATCCAGCGACAGTTCTCCGTTTTCGAGCTTCTTCACGATGTCTTCGAGTCTCTTCAGCGCGGTTTCAAAATCAGGAGCGTCAGACATGAACTGGATTGTAGTTGACTTGGTACTATAATGAAAAGCCGGTAGATGCCAGCACAGATCTGTATGAAACTTCTCCTCCTCGTTTTCGTCTCCCTACTCTTGACAAGTTGCGCGCCCAGATCCGAACCCGTGCTGGATGAGGCGACGGTGGTTGCGAAAAACGCTTCACTCCGTTTAAAGAACAGCTCGACATCTCGAACCCTCCGTGTGCTGGACACGGGTGAGAAGGTCGATGTTCTTGAGCACCAGGATAATTGGTACCGT
>QHXA01000195.1:7063-7579 GCA_003222755.1 Acidobacteriota bacterium | reverse complement strand
AGGATCGGATTCAAAAGCTCGCAGCCGCATCACAAAATTTGGAGCCGCAGAACACGGCTGTATTGAAGCAAGATGGGAATCTCCGGCTCGAGCCCGGCCGTTCCAGCTCGATTATCCGCAAGATCGAGAGCGGAACGAAAGTCGAGGTACTGGATCGCGTCACGAAATCGCGGCCGGGATCAGAAACCTCCCACGACATGTGGGTCAAAGTGCGCTCCGGCCCTACCGAAGTGGGTTGGCTGTTAGCCGGCGCTCTAGAGTTCGACATCCCCAGTGAGATTTCGCAATACAGTGAAGGTTACATCTACGCGGCGGTCAAAACGATCAATCGCGTACAGGATCCGTTGGCGGGTCAAATCAACTGGTACATCATCGGTGAACGCAAACCGAGCACTGATCCCAATATTGACTTCCAAGGCATTCGCGTCTTTACCTGGAATATGAAGAAGCACCGCTATGAGACTGCGTTTCGGACCAAAGGCATGCGCGCAGTCTATCCTCTCGAAGTTGGACAGG
>QHXA01000195.1:492-6995 GCA_003222755.1 Acidobacteriota bacterium | reverse complement strand
TCATTGTCCGAGAGAAGAAAGATTCGTAGCCAGACCCCTTATGATGCTGAACGACGCGCTTCGAACGGAACTCGAACGTCTCGAAAATACGAAGACATTCAAAACCGAAACCGTCATCGAATCGGAACAAGGCCCAATCGTGCGCGTGGCCGGCAAAGATGCGGTCATGCTCGCATCAAATAATTACCTGGGTTTGGCATCGCATCCGCGCATCAAGCAAGCAGCGATTCGCGCTGTGGGCGAATTCGGTTTCGGTGTCTCGTCGGTCCGGTTTCTTTGCGGCACATTGACTGTGCACCGGCAGCTGGAAGAAAAAATCTCGGAATTCCTCGGAATGGAGGACGCGATTCTGTTTTCCTCCTGTTTTGCGGCAAACGAAGGGTTCTTTGCTTCGATCGTCAATGACAAACTTGGCTCGGATCAGTACCGGGATGTCATTTATAGCGATCGTCTGAACCACGCCAGCATTATTGACGGCACCCGATTGTGCCGCGCAGAAGCCGTCGATCGAAAAATCTATGACCATGCAGATGTAAATGATCTGGGCAAGAAGCTGGAGTCTGACCGCGGTGTGGGCTATCGCTTTGGGTTCATCGCAACAGATGGCGTGTTCAGCATGGAAGGTGATGTAGCGCCGCTCGTGGATTTAGTGAAGCTGGCGAAGCAACACCATAAGACGCTGTTCGTGGACGACTCGCACGCTCTAGGCGTCATTGGCGCAACAGGCCGAGGGACTCCGGAGCATTTGGGCGTACACGGGAAGATCGATGTTCTCAGTGGCACGCTCGGGAAAGCAATGGGCGGGGCCGCAGGCGGTTACATTGCAGCCAGCAAAGACTTGATCGCTTTTCTCCGACAGAAATCACGCCCCTACACATTCTCGAATTCCCTGCCCCCTTCTATCGCCGTTGCCGCGATCGAGGCATTCAAGATCCTGGAAGAAGACCAGAGTTTGGTGGAGCGCCTCCACGTCAACACCAACTACTTCCGGAAACGCATCCAGGAACTGGGATTCAAAATCATTCAAGGCGATCATCCAATCGTGCCGATCATGCTAGGTGAAGCGGCTGTTGCGATGGAGATGAGTGAGAAGCTTCTGCAAGAGGGAGTGTACATCAAAGGGCTGTGGTATCCCGTCGTCCCCAAAGGCGAAGCACGTTTGCGCGCCCAGATTTCCGCGGCTTTCAATAAAGAAATCTTAGACCAGGCACTGTCGGCATTCGAAAAGGTCGGCAGGCGAATGCAGGTATTGTAGGGGCGGTCTATAGACCGTCCCTACAGCGGGGACATTTTCATGAAGTTACTGCTTGTCCTGAGTGTTGCTGTTCCTCTGGCTGCGCAGAATGTGGGCCGGCCCGACGCCGATCCGCGCATCGAAAAACTGGTTGCGGCCGTTTCTGAGGAGCGGCTCCGCCAGCTGGATGAAAGGCTCACAAGCTTTGTGACTCGCCACACATTGTCGGATACGACGTCTCCCGTTCGAGGTATCGGCGCCGCACGACAGTGGATTCTGGATGAACTAAAACGATCGAGTTCAAAACTGCAGGTCAGCTTCGATATCTACAGGGTCGCTGCGCAAGGACGCATCACCCGTGACGTGGAACTGCGGAATGTGATGGCCGTTCTGCCCGGCAGGACCCCACGCCGGATTTATGTTACCAGTCACTATGACACAGTGAACATCGGCCCTGGAGGCCAAATAGCCGTGAACACCCGGCCTGCCGGGCAGGCGGCTCCTGCCGATCCCCAGCTCAATGCGAATCAGGACTATAACGCTGCGTCGCCGGGTGCAAACGACGATGGCAGCGGCACGGCACTCACGATGGAGCTGGCGCGTGTGTTTGCAGAAAGCGGAATCGAGTTCGATGCGACGTTGGTATTTGTGTGCTGGGCTGGCGAAGAGCAGGGCTTGGTCGGCTCCCGCGCGCACGTGCAAAAGATTGCTTCTGAACACGTATTGGTCGAAGCGGTCTTTAACAACGACATCGTCGGTAACAGTCATAGCGGTAACGGTGCCATTGATACGAAATCCGTCCGGGTGTACGCCGAGGGGCCCGAGGACTCCACCTCGCGATCACTCGCCCGTTATATCCAACGCATGGCGACAATCCACGTGCCGGCACATCAGGTGCAGCTAATGGCAAGAAATGACCGGTTCGGCCGCGGCAGCGACCATTCCTCCTTCAATCAGTACGGCTACCCCGCAGTCGTGTTTCGGGAATCGAATGAGAATTTTTCAAAACAGCACTCCGCCAACGACACTCTCGACGGCGTCGATTTCAAGTATTTGGCGCAGAATGCTCGCATCAACGCGGCCAGCGTGGCCGCACTTGCGCTTGCACCGCCGGCGCCGAAAGTGGTGAACGAGCGCAATCAGGTGATGATTGGCCGCCAGCCGTCAGGCTACGATGCGAACCTCCGCTGGAACAGCTCGCCCGGAGCTGTTGCCTATCGCATCTACTGGCGCGACACGTGGACAAACGATTGGCAACACCAGCAACTGGTCGGAAATATGACCGAGTACATATTCGGCAACCTCTCGATCGATGACCATGTATTCGGTGTCGCTGCCGTCGGACCAGACGGTAACGAAAGCCTCGTCAGCGCCTACGTGACCCCAATTCGACGTGATCCGGAAGTGAAGCTTGTGAAGTAAAGTGCGATGTCGGCGGAGCGGTGCGGACCGATACATTTACATTAATGCTTTCCCAGGATTTCCCTCTCCAACGCCTGCAGCTTTGCTGAAATCAACTGGTCGGAACCTGGCAACTGTTTAATGCGCTGCAAGGTCTGAATCGCCTCAGCCTTGCGTTCGTGCGCCAGCAGGAGATGCGTTTTCTCCAACAGCGCATATTTCGCCATGCTTGAGGACCGGTTCACTTGCTTTGCATACATCCGCTCGAAATATTCCGCTCCTTCCAAGTTCTTATGCTGGTCCCGGAACCACTCCGTAGCCCAACCATAGAGGACAAAATTGTCTGGGTAATCCGACATGAGCTTTTCAAGTATGGGAAAAGCGGCAGCGTACTCCTTATTTGAAAATAAGGCCGTGTAATAAACGATGCGAGCTTCCGTTCGGGAATAGCGCCCCTTCTGCATCGCCGTCTGAAGCTGTTCTACGCCAAGATCTTTGTCCCCGTGTGCGCCCAGCAACCAAGCAAACGGCTTGATGACACTGGGCAGTGTACCGGCGAAATAGTTAAAAGCGCCGAGCCCGACATAAATGTCGTAGTAGGTCTTGTCCAGGGCGTACACCTGTTCCGCATACTTGTGGGCGCGCAAGCCTGCCCGCAATGCGCGATAGAACGCTCCCTTTTGTGTGACTTCGAATCGAGCGTAGCTTCCGTGCGCCGAGGCCAGATAGCCCAGCACCTCGGCTTGCGGATACTTTCCAGCGCTTACCGCAGCTTCGGCTTTCTCGCGCGCGATTTCCTGGGCATGGTAGTAGGCCTTCTCGATCCTCTCATTGTTTGGATCCTCCTGCGCCTCCCACCAGTAGGTCTCGGCCATAATGAGGAACCCCGCGGGATGATCCGCGTACCGCTGCTGAAGCTCGCGTGCCGCTGCCCGGGCTTCGTTCAAGTGCAGCTGATAGGTCGCATCGATGGCAGTACGGATCAGGCGGTCAGCAATCGGGTCGTCGTGTAGAGGGTTGCCAAGGAATAGCAGGAGGGCCAGGACACAACCGAACATGCCTTCATCATACGTGGGCTGAATAGCAAAAAAAATCCCCGCGGGTTGCCCCGCGGGGGAAGGTGGGATGGTGGAGGAAATCTACATACACTACTGTAGACTCTTGGTACAGGAAAAAAGTTACACCTTTTTAAAGAAAATTTCCAAGAAATTGTAGCGGCAGAAATTTTAAATGGCTTTTTCCGCCGCTACGAGAGGATGGAGATCCGTTTATTTGAACTTGAAGGTCTTATCCGGGAGCTGTTCACGATGAACATCGTGACAGGCCTTGCAGCTCTTTTGAAGCTCACCGGCAGTTGCTTTGGCGGCATCCAGGTTATTTGCCTTCGCCGCTTTTGCGATCTCGCCGGCCCTGTCAATATTCGCTTTCGCCGTATCGACTGCATCCTGCGCTTTCATTGCCTTAAAGAAGCCCATCGCTTTAGTGAAATCATCCTGAAGCTTTGCGGCATCTTTTTCAACATCCGCTGCGGCATTGTTCATAAGATTCATTCTCAAACTATTCTGGGTCGCAGCGACATCTTTCATGATCGGGGATAGATCTGGGGGTCCTTGCGCCATCAGCGTGAGCGCCAACGCAACTAACATACAAATCCCAATCAAAATTGAGACTTTGCGCATTTCAATCCTCCTTCCAGACTGGGAATAGTGGTCAAAAACGCACCGAGCCGGATGTTAGTTTAAACAATTCGGCCAGTCAATCCTTATGCTCGTTTGAGGTCTTTGAAAATCTTAGTCAGCGCGGGAACAACCTTGAACAGATCGTCAACTATACCGTAATGAGCCACCTTGAAAATCGGGGCTTCGGCATCTTTGTTAATGGCGACGATGCAGCGCGAGCCTTGCATGCCGACCAGGTGCTGAATTGCTCCAGAGATCCCGATAGCCAAGTACAGCTTCGGTGAAACGGTCTGGCCGGAACTCCCGATTTGGTATTCCCTCGGCAGCCATTCGGAATCCACGACCGGACGAGACGCGCCGACGGACCCGCCAATGGCTTCGGCTAGCTCAAAAATCAAACTGAAGTTTTGCTTTTCCTTCAGGCCACGCCCGCCGGACACAATAATGGGCGCAGAACTGAGATCGGCCTTGCCTTTCTGAGCCTCCACGCGTTCTAGAATTTTGCGGCGCGCGGTGCCTTTGAGCACGACTGGAAAGCTGATGACGTCAGCGTTTCCCCCCGATTCGATCTCGTCGGCGGCGAACGCCCCGGGCAACGCAGTGGCAAAGTACGGCGGCTCGCCTCGAAGCGCGGTCTTCATATTCAGCTTCGCGTTGAAGATTTGCCGCGTTAGAACGAGACGGTCGCCCTCCTTCTCGTATTCGACACAACCCGCGATGAGAGGCCGGCGTAGCGCCACGGCCAACCTTGGCGCGAAATCCATGCCTTGCGTGGTATGGCCGATCAAAACGAGAAACGGTGTTTCCTTTTCGAATATTGCTTTGAGGATCTCTACGTAACGATCGGGGTTGTAATCTGTGAGTTCCTCGTGCTCGGCAGTCAGCACTCGATCGATTTTTTTGGTCTTGAGTTCGCCCGCGAGAGCCGCCGTGTTTGAACCCAACATTACCGCCGTAATCGGTTGGCCGAAATCTCGACTCAGGCGCTGCGCGAAAACTAACAGTTCTGATGTAATCGGCTTGAGTTTGGTTTCCTTGTGCTCGGCGATGACAAAGATCATTTACAGCACCTTGGCTTCTTTGCGCAGTTTTTCAACCAGCGTCGCAGCAGCCTCTTCAGGCGATCCAGTGATGATTTCGACTTTACTCTTTCGCTCCGGGATCAAAACCTGTTTCACTTCGTACATCGCTCCTGCCTTTCCTGTTGCGTTGTCGGCTAGCCCGAGGTCGGCCGCAGACCATATTTTGAACTCTTTCTTTTTTGCCGCCATGATGCCTTTGAGCGAAGCATACCGAGGTTGATTAATTCCGAATTGAATCGTAAGCGTGGCGGGCATCGGCAATTCCACCATTTCGATGATGCCGCCCTCCAGCTCTCGACGCACTTTCAGTGATTTCGCGTCGGGATTCGCTTCGACACCAACGACGACAGTCGCATGCGCGTAACCGAGGAACTCTGCGGTCATGGTTCCGGTCATTCCTGTCCCAAGATCGTCGGATTGAACTCCGGCCAGGATCAGATCTGCCCCACCATCTTTCTCAATGGCTTTGGCCAATGTCGTGGCGGTTGCAAATTCATCCGACCCTTTGAATTTCGGATCGAACAGGTGAATGGCCCGATCCGCGCCCATCGCAAGTCCTGATCGTAGGACGCGCGCGGCCTGTTCACCACCCATGGAGACGACAACAACCTCACNNNNACCACCCATTGAGACGACAACAACCTCACCACCGTGCTTTTCTTTCAAGCGAAGCGCCTCTTCGAGCGCGTAATTGTCCGCTTCACTCGCGACAAAGGTTAGGTCCTGGTCTTTGATCCAGGTCTTCTCTTCATTGATAACCAACCTGGACGCAGGATCCGGCACCGGCTTGACGCAACTGATGATCTTCATTCAGAACTCCGTTTGGGCAATCGGGTACCCCGCTTGCGATTCTATAGCATCCGGTATGCGTGCACCATCCAAGGCGCAAACCCAGCGCGATGCCATGCGTGAGCGGAAGCATCGTTCCATGCGTCGTAAATCGTTTCCACGGCGATGGCATTGGCAGCTCGCATTTTTTCAATCGCTGTGTCGATCAATCGGCTGCCGATTCCCTCGCGTCGGAACTGCTCGCTCACGTATACAGCATCGATAATTCCAACCCGCCGTGGCTTGATGACTGGAGGAATGGATTCCCAATCATCGATG
>QHXA01000195.1:0-402 GCA_003222755.1 Acidobacteriota bacterium | reverse complement strand
CGGAACCGGGCAGCCAGCCATTGTTTCATTGCGGAGTCGGCATCCGGCCTGACCTGCATATCGGAACGTGCAACACTCTGGAAATGTTGCAGCCATGCCTGCTGGATCTGAGACAGATCGTCACAACCCCATTCACGTACGGTGATTTCCATGCAGATTTCGAAATAAACTAAGATAAAACAACGGTTTTACGCGGCTAGACGAAATAGCTGTAAAGAAAATCGCGACGATATCCGATACATGCAGCATGGTGAACGAGACTAAGAACAGCAGCAAGACCATTTACACGACACACGAAGTCAGCCGGCTCCTGCACGTAAATCCCCGGTCGGTCATCAATTGGATTGAGCAAAGCTTGCTCCCGTCTTACCGCACACCGGGTGGGCATCGTCGTATCCGGCA
>QHXA01000235.1 GCA_003222755.1 Acidobacteriota bacterium | reverse complement strand
CGATATTCCAGAAGTCGCTGATGCAATGCTGCCATGTATGATTCGCCAGCACACTGACGTTGTGACTCAAGCGCTTTTGAATGGATAGGAAGAGTCCGTTATAGCTCGCCGTACCACCATCGTCCATCGCAACGAGTCCCGCGTAGTATTGTCCTTGCTGTGGATTTTGCAGAAACAGCGTTCGCCGCTGATTGGTATTGCCGGTCGTCGAGCACGTGGGATAGTCCACTCCAGCGATGGTGCAGGGACCTAGTCCTAGAAATACCGCCGGATTCAGTTCGGTAGACGTTAAAAAAATGAGTCGTACTGCTTCCAATGTAATTCGCCGTCAGCAGCCAATCTGCGCCAAGTTGTCTGAGATCGCGTCAGGACAGCCATTCGACCGCTTCTTGATAGAAACTTAGAACTCAAAGCGCAACTGAGCCAGGAACTGACGGGTTCCGGTCTTCGTGGTAATGTCACCAAAGCGGAGGGTGCCGGTATTGATGTTCAGTGTGGGGTCGGAGCCGGGGCCCGTAAAACCCGGAGTGTTAAAGACTGGATACGGATGATTTAAGACGTTCAGTGCATCAATGCGGAACCGCAGCCGCTTAGACTCACGGATCTGGAACGCCTTGCTCATGGCCATATCCAGAGTAAACAGCCTTGGAAGTTGAATCGCGTTCTGACCAAGCGTGCCGCGGGTTCCCGGCTGCGGATTCTGGAGGACGACTCTACCGGTTGAATCCGCAACAGCGTTAAGCGTGCAGAAGGCTTGCAGACTCGCTGCAATACGAGCGCACTGCGGATCTTTAACGGTTATGTAAGCATTGCCGAAGTAGTTCCCATTCACTGCGCCGGCGTTCCATTGGACTTTCCCCTTCCGCGGAAACGGCCCGACAACATCAGGGACGCCGTTGGCATAAAGCCGGTTCTGAGCATAGATGTTGGTCGGCGCGCCAGTGCCGAGATCAACGATCCAGCTCATCTGCCAATTCTCGACGATTCGGGCGAAGACCCCGGTGCTCTTGCTCAACAGCAGTTGGCGCGGGCCGAATGGCAAGGCGAACGTGCCGTTAGTCCGAAAATCCTGCCGGCGGTCGCCATATTGTAACGTGTAGTCGGCTTTCCGGTCCCAGGGCACGGTATACGGGAGAGGAGTATTGTTGGGATTACTACCATTGACGCCCAGCAGCTTGCTCCACGTGTAAGTGGCCTGGAGGTTGATTCCCACAGTCGGCCGTAAGGTCGCCTGTAGTTGCAACGAATGGTAATTGGTGTTTCCGGCGTTCGTCTGAAGCGTCGCAGTGCTGAACTGGGGATTGGTGAAGATGAAGTTCTCGGGGAACCCATTGAACCGAAGCACAGCGCCGTTAACACCGACTGGAATCGCCGGAAGGTTCGCGTTGATTCCACCCGTCTGGCTGTAGTTGAGCGTCCCCAGTGTAGTGGCGAGCGTGACGTAGTCGCCGTTGGCGAGGCTGTTACGTATCGCACTGCCCGCGGCGCCCCGCAGGTGTTGGGCTCCGGTCTGTAGTACGCCATTGGATACCGTTCCTACCGGTCCGAACCCGGCGCCTGCGATGTTGATGCCTTTGAACATCTGATCCAGCAACGCTGACTCACCTCCGCTGCGGGCTGCATCGAATGCTTCTTTCAATCCGTTGAACAAGAAATTCGGCGAGTTGAGCTCGATATTGCTGTAAAGCTTCCGACCCATCGTGCCAATGTAGCGGGCGTCCATGGTCAGACTTCGCGCGACGTTTCGCGTGACTGCCAGCGTGATGCTCTGGGTATAAGGCGTGGTCGTGTTCGGGTCGATAGCCGTCAGACCCGTGTTTCGGGCCGTCACGGGGATGGGCGCCATAGGCGCGACCGGAACGGGCACGGGAACGATCCGCGATATCTTGGTGATATCGAGGTATTCCAAGTCACCGGGGCCTCCCGTAATACTGGCCTGGTACGAGGCTCCTGGGACGTTCACCATTGAATTACTGAGGCCTCCGCCGCCCCCTTGGTCGAAACCTCTATCGCGAAGAAAACTGATCTGATATCCCCCGCGGACGGTGGTTTGACCCGCTCCAAACCAAGGAACCTGCCAGGCAAATCCCACCGCGGGACCGAAATTATTCCAATCCTTTTTGTATGCTCTCAGGTTCGGATTGGGTGAATCGGGTCCGATAAATTGCAACTGCGTGAAATCGCCGCGCTGTCCCGGTTTCTGCCAATCCGCGAAGCTCCGCCCGGAATATCCGAATAATGCGTTACCGCCTCCCACGGGGGCTGCCGTCAGGCCGTTAGAGACCCAGGGCACGCCATAATATTCCCATCGGACGCCCAGGTTGAGCGTCAGGTCCCGTCGCGGTTTCCAATCGTCTTTGAAGAAGGCGGAAAACGTTTGCTGGTTTAGCTCGCGCACTCTTTGTTCATTTTCGGCGTTCACCCAATGGTCAAAAGAACTCAGGTTCTTAGCGGAACTGAGCCAATAGAGCTGGGTAACCGTGGAGAGCCCCCCGGATAGAAGCGACAACAGGCCTCGCATAGCGAAACTGTTTCCCGCGGTGGCGGTGCCTGCCAATCCGGGCATATTGGTGCTATTGATGCCCGTGATCGGGGTCAGCGGCGCCTCGCCGCCAAATCCCATCGCATAGGAGTGAAAATTATTACTGTCGAGATCCGCAGCATACCGTGAACTGATGAAGCGCGCTTCGACGCCGCCTTTAAACGCGTGCGTGCCCCGCGTCCAACTCATCGTATCGGCGTATGAATACACGGGCGAACTTTCATTGATATTGGCTGTCGGATTCTGCGGGACGGCGTTGAGGCTAATCGGAAGGACCGATTCGGAAAAACCTCCGTTCGAAAGCGGCGTATTGCCCAAGTCCGCGAGGAACGGGATACCTTGGACGCTGGGGAAAAACGCCAATGCGGCCTTGCCGGTCCTGAGGTTTTGGAACGGCCCGCGATTGTTCGTCCCCGTCCGGCGGTCTCCGAAGCGTGCTTCGTTGACGAGGGTCGGCGACAGCGTGGAGGTGAAATTGACGGTCAGCACCTGCGGCTGACTAAAATCGCTGCCTTGGAAATAGGATGGCCAAATACCAACCCGCTCATCATGGGATCGTTCAAAACTCCAGACTGCGCTGAGCTTGTGCTTGATATTGAAATTGTGATCAATCTTGACGTTGATCTGTTGACGGATATTGGCCGCGCCCAACGCATAGCGGTTAGCGCTGCCCCGCACGCGTTGGACCCACTGCGACCCAGCCGTGTTCAGGCCGTCGCCGACTAGATAGTTGTTCACCGGCGGCATCAGGCCGAGCACTTTTGTCACATATCCGCTCGCATCCACCTGGGTCCGGAAGGAATCCCAAGGCGCACCTTGAACAATCGCGTCCGAACAATCGGGCTGCTTGGGCGTGTTCAGGAGAGGACCAAACACGCTGGCATACCGGAGAATGCCGTTGTGTGGTGTGCCGTCCGGATTTGTGGCCGGTGGCTTAGGATTGCCGAGCGCATCCACGACCGCGATCGTCGGAGTCGAGCCCAGAGCGGCGACCTGCAAGCTGTTGCCGTTGTTCCAATTGTCGTAGTACCGGAAGATGCCTCGCTCGGCGCACGGCGTCAGCACGATGGGATTGGTGAGAGTGCGTGTCTCCGGAAACAGGCCGTTCCAGAGCGCGAAGAAAAATGTTTTGTTTTTCACGATCGGTCCACCAACGCTAACTGTGCCCTCGTTCAAGTTGGTCCAGGGTGGCGTCAGCGGCTTGCCACTCACGCGTTTGTTGGCCCACGTGTTGGGATTCAGTGCGCTGTTCTGGAGGTTCCACACCGCGGCGCCCCGGAACTGGTTTGTTCCCGACCGTGTTTGAAACTGAATTTGCGAGGTGCCGCGACCCACTTCAGCATCCACGGCTGCGAGGATCATGCGCACTTCGCCAACCAGGTCGGGGTTAATGACTGTGGCTGAACTGATACCGGTCGGCCATCGCACTCCCTGCGTGGCATCGACGCCGTCTCGCTGCACCTGAACGTTCGCGGCGCTGACCCCGGCCACCATGACGTTAGTGGCGCGGTTGGTAAGACTGCTCGCCGGCACAGTCGGGTCAGTCAGGCTGATGCCGGGCAGGGTTCGAACCAGATCGACCGCATCGCTGCCCATTACACCGACGCTCGGCAGGTCCCGCACTGTTTTTTCAGGAAGTACGGCTCCGACAGACGAAGTCGATTCCAGGAGCAACCTTTCGGCTGAAGCAGTAACTTCAACTGTCGTGTTCAGGCTCGCGACCTCGAGCGTAAAATTCAATCGAACCTGTGCGGCGTTCCCGAGCCGAACGTCGGTAAAGGTGCGCGTTTGGAAACCAGGAAGTTCCGCCGTCACTTTGTAGACACCCGGAATAAGACTTGGCATGTTATAAGTGCCGGTCTCATTAGTGAGTGCTGTTGAAACTACGCCAGTCTCCGTGTTCGTGGCAGTGATATTCACACCAGGAATGAGTGCTTTCGCAGCGTCCGAAACAGTTCCACTTAGACTAGCGTTGCTGGATTGGCCGAACGCCTGGACAGAGAGGCTCAAACAGAGAACACACATTGCGAGGACGAAAAGCCTTCTCATTCTCGTAGCTTCCTTCTGATTAAAGCTGGCTGCGCCCATCGAATTTGTCAGATGTCCTGGAAAAGACCGGCCCATGTAAACACTCCGTTCTCAGGGTGTCAAAGGAAAAAATCGAACTGAAGAACAGAAGCGCTTGTGCCTGTTAATCAGATGATTGACGGAAAACTGCTGACGCGCCGGCTGGCGAAATATCGTGCAGTGGAGCAGTGGCCATGGTCTGGCAACCGTGGGCGTCACTCCAACTGTCAATTCGCCTGCTGGGATTTCGAGAACGCGGTGAGGCAGGCCATCGTGAGTAGGCTCAGCCGCCGATTGCGACAATAGTATCCGAGGGTGGCATTTATTGGCTAGTTGGGGGCCAGGTCCGTTACTAGAGGTTGCTGAGGTTGCTACGGCTATCTCTTACGGAGAGGTCCGTAGAGCAGCTCTTCGGCAAATTCCACGCACTTGAAATCCAGAAGTTGTGCGTTCTTTTTCTTCCGGCGGTAGAGCGGCAGGCTGATCTTCCACAGCCGCGAAAATACCGTATCTTCGATCGTGGCTTCGTAATTGATGTGATCTGCGTCGGCCAGCGTGTAACGGGCTGGGCCTGCGCGTGGATGCCAGCAACGTGTTCAATCACCCCACACCAGGAAATCCCAACTTGAACATCAACTCCGGAACGTTTGGGGAAATCACGTCGAAAACCGGGAACCGAACGCTT
>QHXA01000234.1:7494-7835 GCA_003222755.1 Acidobacteriota bacterium | reverse complement strand
CGCGCGATTCAATTCGTTCCCGGCAATAGGAAATTGATCCATCACATGAACGGCCACATCGTTCAATATGACGACAAGAAGAAGAACCCATTCCAAGGGCCATATGCCGTCGATCGAGAGTCTCTAAAAACGCTGGAAGAAAGTTACGACGCGATTCATCTGCTAAATGACGACGGCAGCTATCCCGCTTTAACGCGCTCGGTCGCGAATTACCTGCCGGGAGCCGTTTCGCCGGCCGGCTATCCCCACGGAATTGGAGGATGGACGCTCAACAGGAAAGGCGCCTTCCTCATGCGCGACATTCATTACGGACCGTCTCCTATTGATACCGAGGACCAGTC
>QHXA01000234.1:1305-7354 GCA_003222755.1 Acidobacteriota bacterium | reverse complement strand
TCCCCACATGCATCTGCTCGGAAAATCATTCGAGGCTTTCGCGGCAACGCCGGACGGCAAGACGATTTCGTTGATCAAGATTCCGAAGTGGGACTTCCGCTGGCAGTACTTCTATACGTTCCCGAAGATGGTCAAGATTCCGAAGGGTTCCACGATCGCTGCGATCGGGATCTACGACAACACGGCCGGTAATCCGAATAATCCGTTCTCGCCTCCAAGAGAAGTCATCGGGACAAACGGCAGCATGCGCGTCACTGATGAAATGTTTCAACTGATCATCACCTACGTTCCCTACCAAGCCGGTGACGAGAACATCGGGTTGGGGGCGCCGGGGCAGTAACGTGGACATTCCTACTGTAGGGGTCATAGAAGGTCTGCATGAGTTGGAGTCAAGCGAGAATCCCCTCCTCGCATCACCGCGAGGAGGGGTGGCCGAGTGATCAAAAAAATATCGCGAAGCATCCGCTGTTCGCGAGGCCGGGGTGGTGTCCCGATGAGAACAAAAGGAAAACCACCCCGGCTGCGTCGGCTTCGGTGGCTTCGCGAAATTTTTTTTGTTGACGCAGCCACCCCTTATAGTACCTAAGATGAAAATTTCTTCCATATTGATGGATCGCAGCCGGGCCTGTGGTAAATGTGGAAAAGCCGAGCGCTTTGGCGAGGCTTTTCCAAGCAGCTGTGGGAATCCGCATCAAGAAGAAGCGGCCGAAGGCCACCGATTGTTTTGCGGATTTCCATAGCTGCGGCATTTTCCACAGGCCGTTTTCTTTTTCTTTTTTGATTCTTTTTTCTTTTTCTTTTTTTGACGAGTTTCCCTTGTGGAAAACCGGCCGGGTCGCGTTACGAATCAGCCACCCTACTGGGTCAACGGTTGAAGGAGACTTTCGAGCGCGATCAGCACGGGGAGCTGGACATATGCTCAGATGACGTCCTTCGAGGACTTGGCTATAAGGATTATGGGCAACTCTCTGCCGGAGAGGTTTCAAGCACGGGGAACAATGGAGAGTGAATTCATGTCGAAAGATAATGTCGAAATCGCCGCATTTATAGGCTTGGATTGGGCTGATCAGAAACACGTCATTACGTTGCAGGAAGCGGGCAGCGATCAGCGGCACCGATTCACGGTGGACCACACACCAGAAGCCATCCAGAGCTGGATTCAACAGTTGCGGAATCAGTTTGGTGGCAGACCCGTTGCGATTGCCGTCGAGCAGAAGCGCGGGGCATTGATCTACGCGCTGATGCATGTCGAGTTTCTGCACCTCTATCCGGTCAACCCCATTACGGTGGCGAAAATGCGTGAGGCGTTCTATCCCAGTGGTGCCAAGGACGATCCCACGGATGCCGATCTGTTGTTGGACATCCTGATATCGCATCGCCGGCATTTGCGAGTTTGGATTCCCGACGACGTACTGACCCGCAGTATTCAGTTGCTGACCGAAGGCCGGCGAGGCCTCATTGATGAACGGACCGCTTTGACGAATCAATTGACGGCGGCCTTGAAGACCTACTTTCCGCAAGCGTTGGACTGGTTCGGTGAGCTGCACACGGCTCGAGCTTGTGCTTTTCTTCTGCGCTGGCCATCGCTGCAAGATTTGAAACGAGCGACGGCTTCTTCGGTCCGCAAGTTTTATAAGAACCAGGGTTATCGCGGCGAGGACAAACTGGAGCAGTTGATGCGGAACATCAAGCAGGCTCAACCGCTGACCGAAGATGGGGCTGTCTTGTTGGCTTCTAAAATGATGGTGCAGGCTTTGGCCACGCAGATTCCCTCGTTGACAGAATCCATTGACCGCTACGATCAACAGATCGCATCGCTGTTTGATCAGCATGACGACTCGACCCTGTTTGGTAGCTTTCCTGGAGCTGGGCCAGTACTGGCTCCACGTCTGTTGGCGGCATTCGGCTCCAATCGCGCCCGATTCGAGTTCGCTGCTGAAATGCAGCAGCTCTCCGGAATCGCGCCCGTCACCGAGAAAAGCGGAGAAGGCATTTGGATTCACTGGCGCCTGGCCTGTTCCACATTCCTGAGGCAAACCTTCCATGAGTTTGCTGGAAAATCCATTTCTCAATCGGATTGGGCTCGGGCCCATTACGACCAACAGAGAGCGCGCGGTAAATCGCATCATGCCGCCCTGCGCTCTCTGGCTTACAAATGGATACGCATTATGTTTCGTTGCTGGAAAACCCGAACGCCCTATGACGAGGCCCTCTACTGTAAGAGCCTCAGGTTGCGCCGTTCCCCTTTGGCTGATGAACTTCCGGCAGCTGAAAAAATCGCGTTGACTTAACAACTCAGATGTCTCCTTGCGGTCATGCAAGGAGGGGAATAACGCCTGATTCCAATTCATTCACCCCTTGATAGACCGCCCGTCGCCTCAGCGGCGCGCCCTCTCAATGAGACAGCCGACGGCGTTGGTTTGTTTTGTTCGAACCGCTTCGTGCTGGACGAGACTGTTGAGAGCGTCGAGGAGGTAATGTTCTGTAATCACCGTCCGGTGCTGGCCAAGTTCCGGAGCCCAATTGTCGATCGCACCCTTGTAGATGCCTCGACCGTTCGAATCCACTGCGAACACCTCCGGTGTTTTCGTCGCGCCGAAGAAGTCCGCGAGTTTGAAATCGCGATCGAGCACAACGGGAAACGTGATTTTGTAGTGTGAGACAAAATCATCGACAGCAGCATCCGCCGCGAACACTGCGTAAAACTCGACGCGCTGCGGCTGGAACTGTGTTCGCAGCTCATTCAGTGTGCGCGTGTAGTTCTGGGACAGCGGGCAGTCCGGAGCGAGGAACACGAATACCGCCGCTTGTTTATTCTTCAAGAAGTCAGCAATGGAATCAGAACTGGTTCTTCCACACGAGACCAGAAGAAACAAGACTGCGGCACCTGACAATTTCCATCTGCGTAAAAACATCCACCGAGATACTACTCCAACCTGATGATAGAATCGCGTCAACACTCCCGGAGGTCACTATGATAGCCGGACTCTTTCTCGCATTAGCCGCAGCTCAAGCTTCGCAGCCGCAGGTCACGTTCGCGAAGGATGTCGCGCCCATCCTGCAGCAGCATTGCCAGGTCTGCCATCGGCCCGGCGCCATCGCGCCGATGTCTTTACTAACTTATGACGATGCTCGGCCGTGGGCCCGTGCAATGAAGGAGAAGGTGGTGCGGCGGGAAATGCCGCCGTGGTACATCGATCGAAATATCGGCATCAGCGAGTTCAAAGATGATCCTTCATTGAACGACGCGGAAATCGCGACCATCACGAAATGGGTAGACGGCGGCGCAGCCATGGGTAACCCGGCCGACATGCCTCCGCCCCGCCAGTTCAATGATCTCGACCAGTGGCACATCGGGAAGCCGGACCGCATCGTCACCATGAAGAAGCCCTACATTCTGCCGGCGCATGGTCCAGACAACATTGTGAACGTTCTCGTCGATCCCGGCTTCACCGAAGACGTGTATGTCATGGCCGTCGAAAGCAAACCGGCCGACGCCCAGAGTTACAAAGTCGTCCATCACTTCACGACGAATCTGATCGAAGATCAGGAAGACGATCCGATTGGTCTGTTTTTCAACGAATATGCGTTGGGCAAGAACGGAGATATCTTTCCGTCGAACTCCGGGCGTCTGATCAAGGCCGGTTCGAAAATCAATTTCAATCTTCACCTCAATCCGCGCGGCGAAGAAACACCGGTTACAGTTCAGCTCGGCTTCAAAGTTTTTCCCAAAGGCGTCGTCCCGAAATATGTCGCATTCACGCAGCACATGGGAGATGCCCCGGACCTGGATATTCCTGCCGGACAAATTTCGCGGCACGATGGTTATTTCCGGCTGCCGCGCCCTGCGCTGCTCGCATCGTTTCAGCCGCACATGCACAATCGCGGTAAGGCGATGTGCATGGAGGCGATCTATCCCGATGTGCGGGCCGATTCCGCACGGCCGGGCCCTGCGCGCACGGAAACACTCAGCTGTGTGAGCAACTATCAATTCGGCTGGCACATCACGTATCCATACAAGGACGAGGTCGCGCCGCTGCTGCCGGCCGGAACGATCATTCATATAACGGCGTGGCACGACAACACGGCCAACAACAAATACAATCCGAATCCTCGGAATTGGGTTGGTTACGGCCAGCGCTCTATTGATGAAATGAGCTTTGCTTGGGTGACGCTGACGTACCTCGAAGACAGTGAGTACCAGCAACGTGTCCAGACGCGCCGGACAAAATGAGAAATAGAGGCACAGCGCAGAGAGGAAATTTGAAATTGGACGAATCCTGCATCTCAGATCCGAAATCCGAAATCTTTGATTGGACTGGTCGCGACCGAGCCGACGCTCAGGGAGTTCAATTTGCCATTTCGGATTTCGGGTCTGAGATGCAGGATTCGTCCAATTTCGAAATGTTTTCTTCGCTCTCGATTGGATGCGTCAAGTATGTTGATGCCCTCGTGGGGAGGAGTTTTGCTCGCCCAAAATCTTTTATTGCAGTGTCGTTTATGCTTCTGTCGTTCTGTGCCTCTGTGTTCTCTCAGACTCCGCAATTGCCTACCGAGCTTCCGCAAGTCCGATTCAACTCAGGCGAAAACATCGTTCCGTACTTCGAGGGATGGATCCGCAACCCGGACGGCACGTTCGACCTCGTATTCGGATATTTCAATCGTAACTGGAAAGAAGAACTTTCAATTCCTGCCGGCCCTGACAACAGAGTAGAACCCAACGGACCGGATGCCGGTCAACCGACTTATTTTCTGCCCCGCCGCCAGCGATGGATTTATCGACTTCACGTACCTGCAGATTTCGGAAATAAAGAAGTCACATGGACGATCACGGCTCACGGCCGGACTGAAACCGCATACGGGACCCTGCTGGCCGCGCAAGAAATCAATGATCGTGTGGTCAGCAGTAATGGCAACTTCGATCCGGGCGAAGGCGATCCCAACGAACCGCCGTCCATTTCGGTGGCTCGTACCCAAACGGCGAGCACTTCCACACCCCTGCGGCTCAGTGCATCCATTCGCGATGACGGCCTTCCCAAACCGCGCGTCCCACGAGCGCCACGACCTACCGCCACAGGCGGATTTGGTGGACAAGCCGATCGCGGAGCACCAACAGTGCCAAGGGGGCTTACACTGACTTGGGTTCAATATGCAGGACCGGCCAAAGCGCTTTTCGATCAGACCGGCGCGACTCCAGTCGTTAACGGCCAGGCTGCCACAACGGTGCGGTTCAGCGAGCCCGGCACATATCGCCTGCGCGCCATAGCGAACGATGGCGCGCTGTCCACAACAGCGGACGTTGTGGTTACCGTGAAGTAAGGCTATTTGCGCACGCCGTAGGCGTGCCAGGATATTAGCCGGGGGTTAAGCGAGCGGGAGCGAGCGCAACCCCCGGTTGTCTGAACCAACGGAATCCGCACGCTGAAAGCGTGCGAGGAACCAGGGGTACGCAGAAAACGCGTACCCCTGGCTAATTTCCTGGCACCGCTCCGCGGTGCAGCCAATCTAAAAATTGATACGCGTGTTCAGGACGAAGCTGCGTGCTCCGGTAGCGCTCGTGATGCGGCCAAAGGTATTCACGCCGTTGATATTCGTGCTGGGAGTTCCGAAGTTCGGATGATTTAACACGTTTACTGCATCCACGCGAAATTCGAATTCCTTCGTTTCATGAATCTTGAAACGCTTGATCAAATTCATGTCCAAATTCAAGATGCCTGGTCCTCTGACCGTAGAGTATCCAAGGGTGCCAACTTCGCCGGGTTGAGGATTCACCAGAACGGTCTGGCCATTCGGGGCCACGATTGCCTTATTGGTGTAGCCGCTGTTCAATCCATTTACGGCCGGCACTGCAAAGCCCGGATCCGCTATTTGCGTGAACCCGTCGAAATAGACCACTCCGTTGGACACTTTCGTAGTCTTGCCCATATCTTTTGGAAGCGATCCTACAACGTTCGGTGTGCCTGGGGCCGACTGCCCGCCAAAGCTGATGGTGTAGATAGAATTAGCCGTACTGGTGCCGGTAGTCAGGTTCATAGGCGCGCCCGTATTG
>QHXA01000234.1:0-1160 GCA_003222755.1 Acidobacteriota bacterium | reverse complement strand
CTCGATCGAGCGGTTGGTCGGATCGCGGTAGCTCGCTCCCGTATCGGAGTCGCTATCCCCCATGGCCTTGCTCCAAGTCCATGTTGTGGTATTGGTGAATCCCTTTGTGAGTCTCCGGGTAAACTGCATTTGCAGCGAGTGATAAGTCGAGCTGCCCAAATTATTCAACATCGAAACACTCGCGTACTGCGGATTAACGACGATGTAATTTTCTGGGAAGCCGTTCCGCCGAAGCAGAGCACCTCGGTTAGTGCTGCCGGTGCCGGTCGTATTCGTGTTGAGAAAGTCCAGAAAGCCGCCAACATTTCCATTGGCGATCTGCGCGCGAGTTGTGGTGTTGGTACGGACCGCCATGGCGCCGGTCCAGGTTGTGCCGTTCACCGCCTGCGCTCCCGTACCACCGAGATTAATGCCCATCAGCATTTGCGTGAGAAGAGGCGATTCGCCGCCGGCACGAACGGTGTTGAATGCGTCGAAGAGTTCTCGGTTGCGGTGCAGGGCATCAATGATGTTCAGGTTGAGCGTGCCCCACAGCTTCGACCCTTTCGATCCGATGTAGCGGATTTCAACAGTCGTGTTGTTGGCCAGTTGCCGCTGCAGCTCGAGATTCCAATTCTGGGTATACGCGGCTACGCGGTTGTAAGTACTGATGGTTTGTGTTCGGTCGGTAGTTGGAACAACGAACGGTGAGGAGGTGGGCGTCCCCGCCGGCAACGGGATTGGCAGGGTAACGGTCGAGATCGACGTGTACGACGGTGGCTGGTACGTAACGCCCGTTCCACCGGAACCGACGATGTTGATTCCAGGTACAGTGCCTAGCGTGCTATCCACCGTGATGAAGTTTCGTAGTGCCCCGGTGTAATTAACGCCGTATCCAGACCGGAACACGGTTTTATCTTTTCCGAGCCAAGGAACATTCCAGCTCAATCCAACCGAGGGGGCCCAATTGTTCAAATCGTTACCCTTCAGGGTGGGGAGAACGTCGGGATGCGTTGAGTTCTTGCCGACGAATTGAACCTGAGCCAAATTGGTGCAGGTGGTGTCGAAACCTGGCGTGCCCGGACTCGATGGACAACTTATTTTTGTGAACGCACTCTCGTCATCTCCGATGACCCGGGCGTCCAGACCGGTCAATTCAAACGGCTGGCCGTAATACTCCC
>QHXA01000233.1:563-6554 GCA_003222755.1 Acidobacteriota bacterium | reverse complement strand
TGACCGCCGCTACAGCGCGTTCTTGACGGCCTCGCCGACCAGCCGCGTCAATCGGACCCGCATAATCCGGCGCCCGATCATCTGCTCGACTCGGAAAATGCAATCGTCGAACGCGACTTCCTCGCCTTCTTTCATCAGCCGTCCGGCTTTGGCCAGCAGAAAGCCCGCAAGCGTGACATACTGACCGTTTTCCGGCACATTCAGCGACAGCCGTTCATTAAGTTCGCGGACCGAAACGCTGGCGTCGATCGCAATACTTCCGTCGGCATGGGACACCACCGAATCCACTTCGAGGTCGTGCTCGTCCTGAATCTCACCGAGGATTTGCTCGATCAGATCTTCGAGAGTAACGATGCCTTCAACTCCGCCATGCTCGTCTACCACGATTCCGAGATGGGTCTGGGCGTTTTGAAGCATGCGGACCGCATTGTTTAGCCGCGCGGTATCAGGAATGAACACGGGCTTTCGCAACAACTGCGACAGGCGGAACGCCTTCTGGTAGTGCAAGTACGGCATCAAGTCCTTGCCATGCAAAATCCCAACCACATTGTCCAGAACGCCCTGGTAAATCGGAAATCGGGAATAGCGCGTGCTTTCGACGACCAGCAGAATTTCATCGAAAGGCATGCTGATGTCGATGGCCGTCACTTCGATGCGCGGGACCATTACATCCTTCACCTGGCGTTCGGTGAATTCCAAAACCCGCTCCAGCATGCGGGAGTGCTCATCACATTTGTTGCTATTCAGCAGAGCCCGCAGTTCCGCGTCCGATGCGCCTGCCGCAATCGCTTCGGGTTTTTGCCGCACACTATGAAAGAAGAAGCCTGCGATCTTTAACCCGTACTTTGTGACGGGATAGAAAAGCTTCATGAAGATCTCAATCGGAAGCACAACTCTCAGGCTGATGCGTTCCGGATACCGCGCGGCCAAAGCCTTGGGCCCGAGTTCGCAAAACAGCAGGATCAGGAGCGTGAGAACGACTGTCTCAATCGCCAGCGCAGCGTTTAGGATCTGCGGATCGAACGTGAAGCGGGAAACGATCGCTGCTGAGACTGTTGCGGCGCCGATATTTGCGAAATTGTTTCCAAGCAGCAGCGTCGCCAGCAGCTTGTCGGGAGCTTCGAGCCAGCCGATCAGTTTCTGAGCGGGCTTGCTCCCCTGGGAAGCTGCATGGCGGACTTTGTATTTGTTGCTGGCAAAAATCGCGGTTTCGGAAAGTGAGAAGAATGCGGCCAACGCAAAGAACGCAAGGAGAGGCAGAATTAAAATCGTCAACATTCAGGAATGTTTTTGTCTCTAGGCGACGGGGACTTTGCTGCACGCTTTCGTGACAGCCTTCTCGATGCGGTCCTCAATCTCCATTTCGCTGATGTTCATGACGGTTGACAACTCGGAAATGAGGAGAAATCGAGCCCGGTCCAACATCCGCTTTTCGCGGAAGGAGAGCGGCTTGACCCTGCTGAGATACATGAGATTTTTAAAGACCTCGGCCACATGGAAAATCGAACCGGAGCGCATTTTCTCCGAATTTTCCTTGAACCGGTCTTTCCAATCTTTTTGCGTAAAAAACTGATTACTGCTGAGGAATGAAAGGAGTTGATCGACGTCCCGGCGATCAATGATCCTTCTGAGGCCGACATCGCTCGCGTTCGCGGTGGGCACCATGACTAAAATGTCATTGGAACATATTCTAAGGAGGTAAAATCGTTCGAACTTACCGGCAACCAGGCGATTGGAAATCTTTTCAATAATCCCAACGCCATGGTTGGGGTAAACAACCTTGTCGCCTATCTCAAATGTATCCATGAACCCCCACGATAGAAACTCCAAATATTTTACGGGCAATTCTGCGGAAAATCAAGGGCGCAATGGCCTGAACCCACGCCTGTCGCGGATTTCCGCGTTTCGGAGTCCTTGAAACATTGAAGCTATTGGTGGTTCGCGCATGTGCGATCGGTGACTTCGTGCTCAATCTGCCGGCACTCGTCGCGTTGCAAACAGCCGATCGCGAAGCCCGATTCACCCTTGTGGGAAATCCATCGAGTCTGGAATTGGCACGAGAATTCGTCAGGGTGGATAGGATTCATTCCATAGACGTCCAACCGTGGTCGAGATTGTTTTACGAGACGGTACCGGCTCTGGAATTTGATACCGCTGTCGTGTGGATGAAGGACCCGGTTGTCGCAAATAACCTTGCCGCGTCCGGTATTCCGAACGTGAGTCGCGCCGATCCGTTTCCATCATTTGGACACGCGGCCGATCACCTGTTGCGGACCTTAAGGCTGCCACGGCCGAGCTTGCCCGACCTGTGGAACCCAACGTTGCCAGATATCGTCCTTCATCCAGTTAGCGGCAGCCCGAGGAAGAACTGGCCATTCTTTGACGAACTGATGCTGCGCGTGCCGGGAAGTTGCCTGCTACCTCAAAGTCGTTCTCTTATTGACGTATCCAGGTACCTGCGGAACGTCCGAGCTTTCGTCGGCAATGACTCGGGCGTGACCCACCTTGCAGCCTATTTGGGCGTGCCGACGCTTGCGCTCTTCGGACCAACCGATCCGCGGCGTTGGGGACCAATCGGCCGCCGCTCGCGAATCATTTGGAAAACGAAGCTTGAAGACATCTCCGTGAATGAGGTACTAACCGTATTTGGTAATTGGATATGGAACGCATACCGGAACCCGAACTGATGGATGAGCAGGAGCAGGCGGCCGCCTATGCGGCTGCGGATTGGAGCGAATCGCACGGGAAGATTCCCGGATACTTTCGCGAGCGGTTTCCGCAGTTTACGCGCGGTCGCGTCGTTGACCTGGGCTGCGGGACAGCCGATGTCACCGTTCGATTCGCCAGGGCCTTTCCTGACATTACAATGGTGGGCGTTGATGGATCCACAGCAATGCTGGCGTTCGGCCGGCGCCACGTCCGTCAGGCGGGATTGGATTCGCGCATCACTCTCGAGAATCGCTACCTGCCCGATGCTGCACTAGAGACGCGATCGTTCGATGCGGTGATTTGCAACAGCTTGCTTCATCATTTTGCAGATCCCGTCACACTGTGGCGAACAGCCGCGCTATGTTCGAAGCCAGGAGCGCCGGTCCTCATGATTGATCTGGTACGACCGGCGAGCCACGCCGTGGCAGTAGGGCTGGTCAAGGAACACGCGAAAGATGCTCCACCGGTGCTCGAGCGCGACTTCATCGCATCCCTCCATGCCGCTTACACCATCGATGAAGTGCAGCAGCAACTGCGTGCGGCCGGGCTCCCGAGTTTTCCGGTCGATCAAGTCGATGAACTGCACTTCGTCGGCTGGGGTTTAGCGCCTGCGGATTATCGTGGATGAGGATTATGGAAGCGACGGATTACGTCCCAAGAGAAGAATTAGAGCGGCGGTGGGCGCGAGTACGTCGATTCATGGATTGTGACTCGCTGATCGTTCTGCAAAATGTCGATCAGTACTACTTGACCGGCACCCTGCAGACCGGTGTCCTGTGGTTTCCACGCGAAGGCGAGCCGCTCCTGGCGGTGCGCAAGAGCTTCGAACGAGCGAAAACGGAATCTGCAGTTCGCAATTTGGTTCCCCTGAAGACCTATTCCGAATTGCCTGCTTTGATCCCCAACCCCGGTGAGACCATTGGCTTCGAATTGGACGTCTTGCCGGTCGCTGCCTATCAGCAGGTCTCGAAATATTTTTCCAAAGCAAAAATCGTCGATGGTTCGATGGCTTTGCGAAGAGCGCGCGCCGTCAAGACGCTGTACGAGATCGAATGCATCCGCCGCGCTGCCCGGCAGCTCGATACGATGTTTCTGGACGTACCCAAACAGCTTCACGAAGGCCTGGCGGAGTACGAACTGGCGGCACGGATCGAGTACGTGTTGAGAATGGCCGGGCATCAGGGTTTCACGAGGGTTCGGCGCTTCAATATGGAGATGCACTACGGCGCGGTTTCATTCGCCGAGACTGCCGCATATCCGCATGCCTTCGATGGTCCAGTCGGCGTGCGTGGCCTTTACGCCGCCGTGCCGATGATGGGCAGCCGCCGTGTTCTGAAGCGCAACGAGCCGGTCATGATCGATATCTGTGGCGGTTATGCGGGCTACATCGCGGATGGCTCTCGCACCTATTCCGTTGGCCCTGTGTCGCAGCAGATGCGGGACACGCATCAGTACATTCTCGAGTTGAATAGCTGGATCGAAGACCAACTCCGGCCTGGCAACGTTCCGAGCCAGATTTATCAAGATGTCCTTGATCGCGTCGCAAAGACAGCATTTGCGGCACATTTTATGGGAGCAGGAGAAAACCAGGTCCGCTTTGTTGCGCACAGCGTCGGACTTGAGCTGGATGAGATCCCCGTGATCGCGCCAAAGTTCGATGCGCCGCTCGAGCCGGGAGTCGTGTTGGCGGTCGAGCCGAAGGTTTTCTATCCCGGCCTTGGTGGAGTTGGCGTCGAAAATACGTACGTGATCACAGACCATGCGTGCGAACGCCTGACGACTTCACCGATGGAGATTTATACGGTGTGAGTCCGTTATCTCTTGGATCGCAGATTCCGTTCGAAGAACTCTGCCATCGCTGTTATGGAACTCTTCCAGTTTCGCCAGAGCAACGAATCGTGGACGTCGTCGGGCAGGACCAATTCCTCGACTTTGACACCTTTTTCCAATAACCGCCGCTTGAGATCCACGCTCTGATGAAAGTCCACTGTTCGATCATCATCGCCGTGGATGAGCAGGACCGGCGATTTCCATGTCGGTAGAGCAGCGATCGGCGAGGATTCGAATTCCACTTTTAGCGCCTGCTTCAGATCGGATTCCGTAATCCCATCGCCGACGAGCGCGTGAGCAAGTTGTGTGGTGTTGATCGCCGGCAGCCGGTCATGCACGCCGTGGATGTCGACTCCAGCCGCAAACACATCCGAGTTTCGTCCAAGTGCAAGCGCCGTCAAGTAACCGCCCAACGAGGCGCCCCAAACACCAATACGAGCCGGATTGACGTCCGGCCGAGATTGCAGGTACTTTCCCGCAGCAAGAATGTCACGATATTCCGTGGCGCCTCGGGCTCCGGTGTTGTCGGGAAATTGGAATGATTGACCGTAGCCCACGCTTAGCCGGTAATCGACCGAGAGCACGATGAAGCCGCGGCTCGTCAAATACTGATTGGCGCCATAGTCATTCGCATATTCCCATCGATAATGCCAGCCAAGCAGCATTTGACGCGGTCCGCCGCCGTGGATATACACCACTGCGGGTTTGCGCGCCTCCCCGGAAACATTGCTGGGCGGCTTAAAAAGTTGTCCGTGTGCTTCGACGCCATCGCTCGCGCGGAAGGACACAAGTTCCGGTGTGACGAGCTGCTGGGTTGGGAAATCCGGCGGCAGGCGTTCCCCTCCGATGTTTCGAGGCGTTCCGCCGGAGATCGGAATCACCGCAGGAGCGGGCGGCCGCTGCGCGCCGGCAGCGAGATAGGCGATAGTTTGACCATCGGCAGTCACGGCGGGACTCCATTCAATGCCCATCCCACTGGTGAGCGGCGTAGGCGTGGCGGCATTGATCGACACTTTGAAAAGGTGACGGCGATCCAAATCGTTGCGATCGGCGCCCGTATTGGCGTTGTAAATGATAAAGCGGCGGTCGGGTGTCAAGGTCACCTGTTCCACCATGAACGAGCCAGGCGTCAGTAACATGGGCCGGCTATTGTGGCCGGGGTGCTCAATGGAATACAGGTGCGGAAAGCCATCCCGATAGGACATAAAAACCAGATGGTCGTCCGCGGCCCACCGCAGGCCGATTCCGCCCGGGTTTTGCACGATCGGATCCACGGGCGATTTACCGCTGGTAATAGCCGAAACGGTCGGGATGTCCTCTATGTTCCCCGCCGGAATGTCAGCAATCATCACCTCCCACGGCGAATCCGTCCGCGCCAGCGGCGAACGCGGCGTGCCGCCGGTGCCGGGTTGGCGCAAGAATGCGATCTTTCGTCCGTCCGCTGACCAGGCT
>QHXA01000233.1:0-527 GCA_003222755.1 Acidobacteriota bacterium | reverse complement strand
TGGCGCGATGAATCGGATCGGCTGATCCGGCCTGAACAGGCCAATGAAGCTGTGGTCCCCGCGGTTGGAAACAAAAGCCAAGATCTTTCCGTCAGGCGACCACTCAGGCGACCCGCTGTTGCCGCGAGCATAGAATAGTTGCTGCGGTTGCTTCGATCCGTCAGTCGGTGCGATCCAGATTTGCCTGTTTCTGACGAACGCAACGCGATCGGTATCCGGCGAGACGGCGGGGTCGTCGCCATCGGCAATGAGTTTCGGCGTCCCGCCCGTCGCCGCTACGGACCAGATCTGAATACGAGGCTGTACGGGCAATTCAGCAGGATTCGGCGGAGCATCACCTCCGCGATTGGATCCGTGATCACCGCCGCGGACGTACACAATCGTCTTGCCGTCATGGGAAAACGCAAGCTGCGTCAACTCCTGTCCGTCGTCTTCGTTGTAAGACGTGATTCGCCGCACTTCGAACGTTGGAGCGCTCGCCATGTAAATATTGCGCACGCCTCGCTCGTTCAAAGTCCAGGCGATCG
>QHXA01000232.1:10290-14366 GCA_003222755.1 Acidobacteriota bacterium | reverse complement strand
GCTGCGGCGCAACAGGTGAACGGCATCTACACCGATAGCACGACGAAGGATCTCGGGGACATCACAAAAGTCGATGCTCTAAAGGGCATCAAGTTTAGGGGTTGGGTCGAGGGATATTACGTCGTCAATTTCAACCACCTTCGCCGCGATGTCGCCAATGCAAATCAGGGGGGATCTGCAATTCAGTCGCGCGATCTGACGATCGAAGGGCGAACATTCGACGTCCACAGCAACAGCCTTTCCATGAATCTCGCCGAAATAGAGGTGGAAAGGGTTCCCAATCGGGGTGGAGTCGGCTTCAAAGTTGATCTTGCAACCGGAGACACGCAGGACATCATCGTGGACACGATCAAGTTCTTCAATCCCACCGGCGTCAGCGCATTTGACAAGACCTTCCAGCATGCGTCCCTCAGCTACAACGCTCCGGTAGGCCAGGGCTTGCGATTTGATTTCGGCAAATTCGTGACACATATTGGCGGAGAGACGATCGAAAGCGTGAAGAATCGCAACTTCTCTCACTCGTTTTTCTATTCCTACGGCATTCCGTTCCAGGACACCGGCATGCGGCTCAATTATGCGTTCAGCCCCAAGATCTACACTGAAGCGTACGTTCTAAATGGCTGGAATGTGACTTCAGACAACAACAGCGGCAAGACATATGGCTTCAGTGTCGGCGCGACCCCCAGCGGCAAGTTCAATTTGTATGCCAATTATCTCGGCGGTCCGGAACGGCCGAACAACAATGGCGACTGGCGGCATCTGGGCGATTTTCAAATCATCATGTCCCCCTTTCCGAAATTGCAGACGATGCTCAACATCGATGTTGCCAAGGATAAGAATGCTCTGGGACCTGGCCGGGATGCGGCATGGCAAGGCGTAACGCTTTATGTTCGCCCAAACGTGATGGATCGATTTTTTCCGACTGCTCGCGTCGAATACTACAACGATCGAGACGGCTTCACCACAAATGTGGCCGGGCATCTATGGGGCTTCACGTTGACGGCCGATACCAAACTAGGACCACAGGATGACTTTGCGCATTTGTTGATTCGTCCGGAGATTCGGTACGACCTTGCTAACCACCCATTCTTTGGCAAGAGAGGGAGGCTGCTGTCGCGCAACCATCAATTCACAGCTGGTATTGGGTTGGTAGTTTATTTCTAGATTCAGGGTTTGGCGTGCAACGCCCCGCCGGCACGCCAAAATCCGTAGACAGCGTTACAGCGGATGCCCGTGTTGTACAATCGCGCTCCGGTGCCGGTCTCATCGAAACTCCGAATCGGGCCTCTCAGACTGGAATGTGCGTACGAACAGCCGTTGACACGATGGTATCAGTCGATTGTCCGCTTGCCAACGCGGATGGTCGTCTTCACGCTACGTCCGGGCGATTGTACTCGCCGATGATGGCGAAACCCAAAACTGCCGGAGGCACTTTTTCGGGTTCTGGTTCGTGAAACCACTGGTTGACGACGCGGATCATTTTTATGGGAGCGATGACATCCGGCCGGATCGTCGCAACACCGGTGAGGTTGTTGATGTTCGTTGTCGATGTGCTGCCGGAGAGGATGGTCAGCGGGTTGCCCGATTGATCCTGCACGATCGTCGATAGCTGCCAGCCTTCGACCAGATGGTTTCCTTTGAACGGGAACGCGTAGATCGTGCTGATCACAAATCGATGCCGCGCGTCGAAATCGGAAAGCCCGCGGTTGCCGCGAAGGTTAAAGCTGTCCTGAACCACGATGCCCTGATTGGTGCGCGAATTGTAATCGATCGATTTTGAGAACGTGTACGACGTGTTGAAGGTGAGGCCGCGGGCGAATCTCTTATTCGCGGTCAGCCACGGCGCGTTATAGCTCGAATTGCCGCCACTTTCGCGCTGGGTGATGTTGGTTAATCCAGTGTTGGGTGAAATGGGACTCGACGCCGAAAGGCGCGCGATCGGTCGCACGCCATTAACAAATTGGTTGGAGACGTGGATGTCGATATTTGTAATCAGGACATGGACCGGGCCTGTAAGTGAGCGACACGTGTCACTAAGCGGGCATCATCGATCTTCTTAGCGAGCTCAGCAAAACTTGACCTCGGCCCGCTCCATCTCAGGTCGTCGACATTTTTGAACAGCGGCGCGTCAATGCGCAATGTGGCGAGATTCTTGAAGAGCAACGCGCGTTCGACATTCTGCTGATTAAGAACCGCAACAGGAAACTGTTCGATAGCCCCATACCTGTTGATGAGCGCCGCGGCGGTTTTAGGCCCTAAGCCAGGGAGACCGGGATAACCGTCAGAAGCATCACCGACCAGTGCCAGGTAATCAGGGATGAACATGGGCAGTACCCCGTACTTCGCCCGAACCCTGTCTTCATCACGAATCTGACCGCTTCGCCGGTCGACCTGCACTACACGGTTTCCAACGACGCATTGCGCGAGGTCCTTGTCGGGCGTCCAGATGCAAACCTTCTGCACGCGATCATCCTCCGCCGCAATGTGAGCCGCGGATGCGAGCGCGTCGTCAGCCTCTAACTCCACCATGGGCCAGACGACGACACCCATGGCGGTAAGCGCCTCCTCAAGCGGATGGAACTGCGCAAGCAAGGCCGGCTCAAGGCCTGTGCCCGTTTTGTAGTCTGGCCAGAGAGAGTTGCGGAACGACTCGATGACGTGGTCTGTCGCGACCCCGACGTGCGTGGCGCCGTCCTCAATCATCTTCACGATCATATTGAGGANNTGAGGACCCCGGCGACTGCGCCGAAGGGTGGATCCGTCTTCCTGAAGCGCCGGATTCCATAGAAGTGACGAAACAATTCATAGGTGCCGTCGACGAGGTGGATGATCATTTCAACTTTCAGGTCAGGCAACAGGCCCGAGGCTTTGGACATTTTAAGTGACGTTCTGTTGTTCTGCAGCGGAAACTCGATTACCGCAATCCGCATCAGGGCGCGCCAGCCGGATTGAAGCCGCATGCGACTTTGGCAGCGGGGGCACTCCAGCGCATTAAGGCCCACGGCTCGGCGGTTGTGCCCAAATCGGGTACACAGTATCATTGCCAAGTGAGGATCATCGCTCGCAGGACGCTGACACGGTTTGTTGAATCACTCGCGGGTCACAAAGATCAGCGTGCGGTTAAAGCGGCACTCGATGCGTGGTTTCACGAGGTAGCCGAGGCGGATTGGAAGACGCCGGTGGACGTAATGAAGAAGTATGCCACGGCCAGCATTGTGAGTTCGGATCGAGTGGTGTTCAACATCAAGGGCAACGATTACCGGCTCGTAACAGCGATCGACTACAGGAGACAAGTCGTTTTCATCAAATGGCTCGGAACCCATGCCCATTACGACAAGATTGATGTGAAGACGGTGAAGTATGAAAGTCAAACCAATTAAGACAGAGAAGGATCATCAGGAAGCGCTCAAAACGATTGAACGTCTTTGGGGCTCGCCGGAGGACACCCCGAAGGGAGACTTGCTCGATGTGCTAATCGCCCTAGTGGAGGCATACGAGCGCGCTCATCATCCAATCGATCCTCCCGATCCGCTCGATGCAATCAAATTCCGTTTGGAACAGCAAGGCGCTGACTACGCGTCGTTGATCGGCGTCATCGGGCATCGAACGCGCGTTTATGAGGTTATGCGGG
Source organism: Acidobacteriota bacterium (assembly GCA_003222755.1). GTDB lineage: Bacteria > Acidobacteriota > Terriglobia > 20CM-2-55-15 > 20CM-2-55-15 > 20CM-2-55-15. Next base: position 10,735 of record QHXA01000232.1, on the reverse strand, counting down.
GAGATCGGCCGCTTTCTCTGGATATGATTCGCCGTCTGCACACCCATCTTCGCATTCCCGCCGATGTGCTGATTAGGCCATCAAGGCGACATCGGGTCAAACGGCTGGGCAAGAGACGTGTTACCAAACGCGCGCGATTGTAGTGCGCGGCTTTCGTCTTAAGATAGCGCCGCTTCAGATTCAGAGAACCATGATCGGCAAACAAATCGCGCTCCCCCAGTAGAAAGGGACGCAGTTGAGTTAAGCAGTCTTTTGTCACCTATCCACGCCCGAGCCCGCGGCACGTGTCCGTCATGATCCCGCCGGCCGCGCGTTTTGGCGCGCGGATGTACGAACGGGAGTGGCGCGAGGACCTGCTCCCGCGCTACGTCGCCGCGGTCGATCGTGCGGAAGAGCGTGTCGATAAGGCGGATGCGTCTGAGCTGATGGCGTTGATCGACGAACT
>QHXA01000232.1:7279-10261 GCA_003222755.1 Acidobacteriota bacterium | reverse complement strand
GCCGGCTATGCCTACAAGGCAGAGGGAATGTTGGTGATATCGGGAGTCCTCTGGCGCACGCCTCGATCATCGCACGGGAGTACGGGATCCCTGCGGTCGTCGGCTGCGGAGACGCCACGCTGCGACTGAAGGACGGTCAGCGCGTGACGGTCGACGGGACGGCGGGCGTGGTAGAACGTTAACTTGTCATCGCCACTCATGTTTTGGATATTTCCGTTGTAGCTCCGATTTGATTCGCGGGTAATGTTCGCGCCAGAAATTTGCCAGGTCGTGGGTCATTTGTACCGGCCGCATGCTTGGCGCCAGGATGTGCACGCTAAGCGCAATACGGCCCATTGCAATTCTTGGCGTTTCGGTGACGCCGAACAGTTCCTGAATGCGTAGCGAGATATAGGGCGGCGATTCCGGCTCATACGTCACCTTTGGTGTACGCCCATTCGATAGCGTGACTCTCTCCGGTGCGTGCTTGTCCAGAAGCTCGCGTTGGTTGGTCGAAAGCCACGATTTCACGATAGGTTTCACATCGCGATCTTTTATGTCTTTATAGCTCACAGCTCCGAGACAGAGCTGCTCGATAATGTGCCGCCGATCCGCCTCTCGAATTGCAGGTAACTCAAATTCCGGGCACCACTGGCCTAGCAGATTCAACCGCAGTATCCATTGTTCGACGCTGTGGTCCCACTGCGGCAATGGCAGCCTGCCCGCCACGACTTCCTCGGCCAACACACGTGCTGCAGCATCGGGAGGAGGCGGTTCCACTCGCTTTGAAGCTATGGTGAGATCGCGGAACCGCTCGACATGCTCAGCTTGCACTCTTCTACTGACCGCATCGAACACAACGCGCGTCTCTCGGCCGACATCTTTTGCAAACAACTCGTGAAGCCAGTCCGCCTCGATCGCGGTGGCGAGGGAAAGAATCGTGTTCACTTCTTTTGAAGACTGCAGGTGGTCCGGCTTGCGCGCGCTCCCGCCGCGTCCCTTTTGCCGTCCACCCAGTTCTTGAACTTCTGCTGCAACCAAAAGCGGGCTTCCGCGCACAACGCTTTCGCGAGCGAGGTTGCCGCGACGGCCGTGGACCAGTTCGCAACGCAGTGTGCCTTCGTCGATGCGGCGTGCGACGCGATCGCTGAATCCGATGAGGATGCATTTTCTCAATGCTTCATTCGCAATTTCGCGCTGCAGATCCAATCCCTGCTCTTTCGCGATACGAAGGAACTGCTCATGCAGCGGGCCAACTTGCCGCGCTGCCGTGGCATTGATGCCGAGCCTGCGAAGCGCATCCGTCCGGAATTGATTTTTCGAAGCGTACTCCCAAGCGCGCATCAACACCCAAAAATCGGAAGTCTCATCATGCTCGCCAAGAAGATCTTCACGCGCCGCAGCAGCCTCGTGATCGGGATTCCGCGCCAACAGATCGCGTCCCTGCGTGAGCGCGGCGAGCAAGCACGCCTCATGCACGCACCCGTATTCCTGCGCGGCCAGCAGCATGCGCGAGTAACGCGGATGAACCGGGAATGCGAGCATGCGACGGCCAAGCGGTGTGATGCGGGTCATCTCTTGCTTGGCCTCGAGTGCGCCCAAATCCAGCAGCAATTCTTCGGCGTGCGCGAGCGCCGCGTCACTCGGCGGTTCGAACCACCGGAAGCTGTAAAGGTCTTCGACGCCCGCAGCTTTGAGCGTGAGAATGATTTCGGAAATATCGAGCCGCTTGATCTCCGGTGACTCCTGCGCCGGCCGCTCTGCGTGTTCCGGCTCCGACCAGAGCCGGATGCAATGTCCCGGCGCTGTTCTCCCGGCGCGGCCCGCGCGTTGCTCGGCGCTGGCGCGGCTGATCTTTTCAACCAGCAGCGTATTGATACCCCGATTCGGATCGTAACGAGGAATACGTGCGAGACCACTGTCGATTACCAATCGAACGCCATCGATCGTGATGGAAGTTTCCGCGACATTGGTTGCGACGACGACTTTCGGCTGATCGTAACGCGCAACCGCAGCATCTTGATCGCGCGGCGCAAGTTCACCGTGCAACGGAAGAAGCAGATAGCCGCGAGACTCCGGCTTCTGGCGGATCGCATCGATGGTCCGATGGATCTCGTAGCCGCCGGGCATGAACACCAGAACATCGGGGCGGTCTGGGCGGCCATAGAGCGCCCCTGCAGTGTGAACGTACTTCGCAAACGCCTCTGCTGCAACTTCCCACACCGGCGGCGGATTGTTTCCCAAGCGCCGCGCGAGATATTCAATTGTGACCGGGTATGTCCGTCCTTCCGACGTCAACACGACGCACGGCTGCAGGTATTTTTGCAGCGAGCGGGCGTCGAGTGTCGCAGACATCACCATAATGAGAAGGTCGGGGCGGGTCTGTTCCTGGACCTCGAGAGCGCGTGCCAGCGTGATATCTCCATATAGATGCCGCTCGTGGAATTCGTCGAAGATCAGCGCTTGAATGCCAACGAGCGTTGGATCCTGAATCATCTGGCGCAACAGGATGCCCTCGGTTTCAAATTTGATGCGTGTCGCTGCGCTTGTCGCGTTCTCGAATCGGACTTGATAACCGACCTCGTGCCCCAGTTCCACGCCTTGCTCACGCGCGACGCGGGATGCGAGCAATCGCGCCGCAAGCCGTCGTGGCTGCAGAATCACGACCTGTCCGCTCCCGAGCAATCCATGCTTGAACAGCATCTGGGGCACCTGCGTTGATTTGCCCGAGCCGGTCGGCGCCTGCAGAACGAGACGTCGTGTGTGCGTAACGGTGGTGAGGATGTCCTTTTCTATTTCGTAAATCGGCAGGAGTTCGGGCATGAATAGATTTTGAAATTGGACGAATCCTGCATCTCAAATCCGAAATCCGAAATATCAGATTGGACCAGTCCAATTTGCCATTTCGGATTTCGGATTTGAGATGCAGGATTCGTCCGATTTCAAAATTTCTTCCTTCCCTGTCTGGGCAAGTAGGTTGACGCCCGTGCGATCAGCGGGGAG
>QHXA01000232.1:6585-7179 GCA_003222755.1 Acidobacteriota bacterium | reverse complement strand
TCCTTGAGCAGATGACAGCGAATTTTAATGGGGTCGCCCGGTTTGACGTCTTCGCGCTTGATGCCGACGCGTTGGAGTCCGCCGGGACCCGTGGCCTCGAGAGCCCATACTGCAGGTTCCCCTTTCTCATCCTTGACCTCAAGGTAGATCCACGAATGCGGAACCAACAAATGCAGTTCCGTGACCTTACCTTCCATGGTCGTCCATTTCGAAACGTCGTAGTTACCGTGCGAATGGTGCGCCTGCACCGGCAACACCGATAAAATCACACCGATGGCGAAAAGCCTCAACGATCTGACCAGCATGGTCGCCCTCCTCACTTGAAAATATAAACTGCCGGACCGGGTCTCGACTCGCCGCCGATGTTTTCATCTCGTCCGCGGCGGCGGCGGTGCCGGGAATTTCCATTCCTCCGAATATCCAGTCGTGTAGTACGTGCGATAGCGCACCGGCTTCCCCTCCTCATCGAGGAACTGCAGAGATTGCTGAAACAGTCCGGGCGGTGGCGCACCTTTAGGAACGGTCGCCTCGAATACGTACAGACGCGTCCCATGCCTGTGGATAGCCGCGAACGTCACGGATGCATCAGTATTG
>QHXA01000232.1:0-6537 GCA_003222755.1 Acidobacteriota bacterium | reverse complement strand
GTAATGGGTTACTTTGGCATTCCTCTGAAAGAATTTCCACGACGCGTAAACAATCGATCCCTGCACATCAGGACGCCAGTCGTTTTGGCAGGCGTCGCCCTCTCCGCCATTCTTCCGGCACTGCTCGGCCCGCGCGGTGTGTATTTTCTGGGTGTCCTTGTAATCGACGACCGTGGCTGAGTAGCGGCTTGCGCCATTCTGGACGGTATAGACGCGCCCCGGTAAGGTGATTCCATATTCCGTGCCGTAACTAATATCTTGGACCTTCGGCTCACCCGGGAAATCAACAGCGAAAAAATCTGTGCGACTCGTATATTGCGTCCACTCCTGAGAGAAAGAAGGACCTGACATAAGCAGAATGAACGCTGCCGCAATAAGCCAATTCCGCCGCATGAGTGATTCTCCCAACCTCCCAAGCTGGTTGCGTTGCCCTAAATACTGCCAAAAAAAGAGACCGCGCGCACGAAATTGTTGTCGATCTCGTTCTGGATTCAATCTTGAATAAGCCGTAGTAAGTGGAATCGGCAAATTGTCCGCACAGTTTGAAAATCGGCAGACAGCAAGAAAAGGGACTGCATTTATCGCGTAAGATTTGGACTTTCGCGAACCCGGCGTACATAGATTAAGGATGATCAAACACGGAAGCATTCGTGCTGTCTTGGCCCCGGCTGGATATCCTTATGGACCATTTGAAAATTCTTCGAGAGCGATTTGGATTCGCGGAGTTCCGTCCCGGGCAACGGGAAGTCATACAAGCACTCTGTGAGCATGGTGCGGCGGTGGCGGTCTTTCCGACTGGCGCAGGCAAGTCCTTGTGTTACGAATTGCCCGCGTTGATGTGGGATGGCGTTACGTTGGTCGTGTCGCCGCTTATTGCTCTAATGAAAAATCAGATCGATTTCCTGCGCAGTCGTGGGATTGCGGCAGCCCGCATGGATTCTTCTCTCACGCCCGAGGAGGCAAGAGATGCGAGCGAACAGTTGCGCTCCGGTGAGCTGAAGCTTCTCTATGTTGCGCCTGAGCGCTTCAACAACGAGCGGTTCCTGGAGATAATGCGGCGCCGGAAGATCGCTTTGTTTGCGATCGATGAAGCGCACTGCATTTCGGAATGGGGACACAATTTCCGGCCGGACTATCTGAAGTTAGCCGAAACCGCAAAGGAACTGAAGGCTGAAAGAGTGTTGGCATTGACCGCCACGGCTACGCCGCAGGTCGTCGAAAATATTTGCGCCGGCTTCAGGATTCCGAAAAACTGCGCGATCGTCACTGGCTTCTATCGGCCCAATCTGACGATCTATACAACACCTGTTGCGGCCAACCGTCGCGACGCTCTGCTTCTGGACCGGCTAAATAGCCGCGAGCCCGGCTCCACCATCATCTATGTCACTCTACAGAAAACGGCCGAACGCGTGGCTTCGATGCTGGAACGCGCCGGCCATCCTGCACGCCCGTATCACGCTGGTATGGAAAACCAGGAGCGCTCCCGCGTCCAGGACTGGTGGACGGATTCGGATCGGAACATTGTGGCGGCCACGATTGCGTTTGGAATGGGTATCGATAAGGCAGCCGTCCGTTACGTCTATCACTACAACTTGCCGAAGAGCCTCGAAAGCTACAGCCAGGAGATCGGTCGTGCAGGCCGTGATGGCGCAGCGTCGATCGTTGAGCTATTTGCTTGCGCCGAAGACATCCCAACACTGGAAAACTTCGCATACGGGGATACACCGACCGAGCAAGGCCTGCGTGGTCTTATCGCTCATTTGATGTCTCAACCGGAAGAGTTCGATGTCAGTCTGTACGAATTATCCGTTAGATACGACATCCGTCAGCTGGTTCTTCGAACCGCTCTGACGTACCTGGAACTGCTCGGCTTCCTGCGGCAGCGCACGCCTCTGTATGCATCCTACAAAATCAAACCCAAAATGCCTGCACACGAAATTGCAGGCAAGTTCCAGGGAGAACGAGCACGATTCATCTCCGATGTTTTCGATCAAGCCCATGAAGGCCGAACCTGGTTCACGCTGGATATTGGTAAGGCGGCTGAGAATCTCAAGCAGGACCGGTCGCGCCTTGTCCGGGCACTCGAGTATCTGGAAGAACAAGATTGCGTCGAATTGGACGTTGCCGAGCTACGTCATCAGTTCTCTTTCGTCCGGCGGCCGTCCAGCATGGAGGACGTCATTCTGGCGTTGGGCAAGCGCTTCCAGCGAAGGGAGGACCAGGAAATACGGCGAGTGTCTCAGGTTGTAGAGCTCGTTTCCCAGGATGGGTGCCAGACCAATGCTCTGGTTCAGTATTTTGGAGAATATCGCGAGGAACCATGCGGCCATTGCACCTGGTGCCAAGTCCGTGAACCTCAGCGGCTGCCCGCTAACAATGTTCCGCCACCACTGCCGTCAGGACTAGAGATCGAGAGCTTCCGCTCGCTGCAGAAATCCCATTTCGAAGTCCTCGGCCAGCCCCGTCAGGCTGCCCGCTTTCTGTGCGGTCTGAACAGCCCGGCCTTGACCAAGGCCAAGTTGACGCGCCACGCGCTCTTTGGCGCTTTCGAAGACAGGCGCTTCGCTGATGTACTTGCGTGGTGTGAAAAAGGTTGAGGTCGCCGTGTTGTATTTTCAGCTTGAAAGGAACGTTCAATAACGTGCTGGCGATCCTTTGGAGTCACTATCAGGGGGTAGTCGTCGCACCTTCTTCCGCTTGAGTTTCTGCGCCAATTTACTTTTGAGCCGCTTCTTTTCTCCGGGTTTCAGAAAAAAGGAGTGTCGCTTCACGTCCTTGATAATGCCTTCCTGCTGGACCTGGCGCTTGAAACGCCGAAGGGCGCTCTCAATGGATTCTCCGTCGTAAATTTGGATTTCTGCCAAAATGTTTCCTCTCTGAAACCTGCGATAGGAGCCGTGAGTATGAGTGCCTGCTATGCCAAAAAGCAATGCGTCTTTTTTCAGATGCCCGTAGATTAACGATATAGAGAGGCGGACTGAGACTGACGGGAATGAATTTCGGTATGAGGTGTTATGTTGCCCCAAGCGTTCTCGCTCATGCGCGATGATGCATACAAGAAGGTCGGGAAGATCCATGAACGGCTTGTATCCGATGACGTTTTGCACTTTACATAGGTCGGGCAAACGTCGTTGAGGAGAAAGAAATTTATTTCTTGCGGCCAGCCCAATTTAAAACGATTGTGATGGGCGATGATGACGCATCTTCCGTGAGACTGTGGATCAGAAATCGCTCCCCATCGCGTGACGCTTCGTACTCGGATCGTGGACGCAACGCGAACAGAGCGACAGGTACTCCCGATTCCACCTGAGCGTTCGTATGCAGCGTGACAGGAACAGCCATAAGACGGTTGTCGAGACCCAAATAGAAAATCTCTTTCCCATCAGAGCGCCACTGCGGATTGATTCCGCCATTCGTCGATATGGGAGCGGACTTTGCTGCGGGGCCAGGAAATGGCTGCACGTATACCTCGTATCGTCCGGTTTCATTGGACGTAAAAACAACCCAGCGTCCATCGGAAGAAAAGCGCGCATTTCCTTCGTCGGCATTCGTCTGTACGATTGGGAACGATTTCCTGTCAGCCAGCGATAACGCCCACACATCGGATGCAGTCTTTGCGCTGTCCACCAAATAAAGAAGAAACCGCCCGTCGGATGACCAGTCTTGCGGGAACGTGTTCTCGGATGACTCGACCAGCGGTTCTTCGCTTCCGGTGCCGTTCACTGGCTTCATGTAGATATTGTGATTGCCCAACTTCTGACGTGAACTGAAAGCGATTCGATTCCCATCCGGCGACCATACTGGATTATTGTCATCTGCCGGGTTGAACGTAAGACGACGAAGCACCTTGCGCGCGAGCTCGATCAGCCACAGATCAAAATTTCCATTCAGCGATCGTGCGAGCGCCAGTGTACGCGCATCGGGAGAGAGCCGCATCTCCTGACTTACCGTGGTGTCAGGCTCACCAATCGCCTCCGTCTGCCGCCCTGATCGATCCAGCCACATCAGTTGATTCTCATTCTTCGCCAAACGGTATGCGATCGTTCCCCTGTTCGAGACGGAAAAGGAAGGCTCGGCTACCCAATCGAGGTTGGAATTCAAACCGTCAGCGATCGGTATGGGATCGCCGGCAGTTTCCAGTCTCTTTACATCGAACGGTTGCGCAAACAGGGTCCTCTGCCGCGTGAAAACCAACAAATTGGCTGGAACGAAAACCGCTGCGGAATCCGCATCCAGCAGGCGTTTTCGCTCGTTGTTATCGAGCGATCCGACATAGACGCCGCGGCCTTCCGGAGTGCCCACTGCGAAATAGAGAAAATGGCGTCCATCCGGCAAAAACCGCGGGAACCGATGACTGACCTGCCGGGGCGGGTCGACTGTTGTAACCGGCGTGACCTGTCCACCTCCCGAAGAGACCCGCTGCAGCGGCCCCGTGCTGGCCAGCGAAAACAGGATCACGCCCTCGGAATTCCAAGTACCGCTCGGAGAATTTGGAGCGTCCGCAATGATCTGAGGAGCGCCACCGCCAATATCGATTCGTTTCAATTTACCGTCAGCGAAGAAACCGACGGAACGGCTATCTGGAGACCAAAACGGGAGAGTCGCGTTGTCTGTTCCAGTTAACGGCCGCGGCTTCTCCGAATCCAGAGTCCTCAGGTACAACTCGGCTTTGCCGTTCGCCGTCGCCTGAAATACAAGAGTCCGTCCATCCGGTGAGATCGCAAACGAGGTCAAGTTAATTGCCGGCGGAGTGACCACCTGAAGGCGCGTCTCATTCGCTTCGGCAGGAGCGCTGAAAACGTGCCACATTGCGAATGCGACAACCAGCGTTGCAGCAATAACTGCTGCAGCCATCCACATCCGTTCGCGGCTCCTGCGAATCGGAGCCGTAACAGTCGTACCTGCGACTGGCTCGGTGAGGGCTTCCTCGAGTTGAAACCGGGCGTCGGCAATGTTGCGCAGTCGTTGCGCGCGATCCTTCTGCAAGCAGCGTCGCAGTAGTGATCGTACGATTCGCCGCGTATAAGGCGGCAGGGCTGTCCAATCCGGTTCCGCTCTGAGAACACCGCCTAAGATTTCGACGACCGACTCTCCTTCGAAAGGCGGTTTCCCGCTAAGCATTTCATACAAGACCACTCCAAAGGCCCAGATGTCGGATCGTGAGTCCGAAGATCGTCCCTTCGCTTGTTCGGGCGACATGTATGCGGATGTGCCGAGGATCACTCCAGCGCCGGTCGCACTGCCGGCGAGCGTCGGTGAATGCGACAACTCCTCCACGGGCATGACTTCGGACGTCTTGGCTAAGCCGAAGTCCAAAACTTTCACTTGGCCTTGCGGAGTGATCTTGATGTTGGCCGGCTTCAGATCCCGATGCACGATCCCACGCTCGTGCGCAGCGTCCAAAGCATCCGCGATCTGCGCCGCGATCTCCAGGGCTTCGGGGAGCGGAAGCGGGCCCCGCTTCAACCGTTCCTGGAGCGTCTCGCCATCTACGAACTCCAGCACCAGGCATGGTGAGCCTGCCACTTCCTGATGTCCGTAGATTTGCGCAATGTGTGGGTGATTGAGAGAAGCCAACACTTCCGCCTCCCGTTGAGCACGCGCAAGCCGTTCCGGATCGCGCGCCCACTCCCCGGGAAGCACTTTGATGGCGACATCGCGTTTCAGCTTGGGATCGCGTGCCCGATACACTTCGCCCATACCTCCCGCTCCGATCGGCGCGATGATTTCGTAGGAGCCAACACGGGAACCAGATTGAAGCATCGGCATCGGGTGTCCTCAGTTCGCGAGACTGGCGCAGTTTAGCACGCCGCCTGGTAATTCGGGGTCAGACGTCTAAATCACCTAAATTCGCGTAGACATCTGGCAATTGGGAAAATTCCGAAGCGCGAATTTAGGTGATTTAGACGTCTGACCCCGAATTACCCAACGCGGTTTGTTATGATGAAGAAGTTGAAATACACGCGCAACGCCATCATAAAGACCATCATCGTTTTGCTGGCTTTTACCGTGCTCTGTTTCGTCGTGCCGGCTCGGGCCCAGAACCGCGGCCGGAACAGATTTGAGCGACTCGCTGCAGCAGCTTGCGAGTCGAATCTCTCCGTCAGTGGTACAGATTACAGCAGCGGGTTATGGCCTGGACTCTGACTCCCAGCATAGTGGCAACAATCTGTTTTCCAGGGAGCGCAGCACAGGCTCTGGTGTGATCGTGTCCGCCGACGGCGACATTATGACCAACGCGCACGTGATCGCGAGCGCGCGCACCATTCGCGTCAAATTGAATGGGGTAGCCAAGGGACAGGGGTCTATTTTCGAGGCAAAGCTTATTGGAATGGATCGCCTGCTCGATCTCGCCCTCCTGAAAATCGAAGCGACGGACCTGAAGGAATTGTCTTTCGGTAGCTCGGGAGATCTCAAACAGGGTGAACTTGTGCTCGCTTTCGGCAGCCCGATCGGAATGGATAATTCCGTCAGCATGGGGATCGTCAGCGCGCCCGCACGGCAATTGAGCGAAGACGACCCGAGGATCTTTATTCA
>QHXA01000231.1 GCA_003222755.1 Acidobacteriota bacterium | reverse complement strand
CATCGCCCGAGGGTTGTTGTCGTTTGAATATTTTCCACCGGTGAACAGGTAACCCTGACGCGCGATGGACAAAGGCTCGGAATCTTTGGGCTGCCCAACTGCCGCTGCGATTCCAATTGCGAGCACAAAACTCAAGAGGGAGTACTTCATGGCGTCCTCTTATATATGACGCCCCGCGGTACGTCAATTCGCCTCGAAGCGGAGTAAGCGTGAACGCACGCCGAACGCGGGCTGAAGCCGCGCGCCGGAGTGTCACCACGCGCAAGTTGACATAACACGTCCTTATCGGACCCACCTGGACCGCGGGTCAGTCCTCTTATTGCGACAGTGCCGCTTGAACTTCCTACGTTCGGTTGCGGTGCGAGCAGCATTCTCAAACCGATGCGCATAATTGGGAGATGTTCGATGATGCAGATGCTAATTGGAGCGACCATTGTCTCAGGAAATTTCTATCTGAGCCATCGCATCGCGACGATTGCCGAATGCTCTTTACTCAATTCGTCTTGGATAAACCGTGGATAACTCTGGGTAAGCGCGGAACTGACATGGCGGGGAAATGGTGCTATCGCCGTTAGTCCTTCGCTGGGTTGCGAAGGTAATCGCCCTTGAGCACCCATTGCCGTCCGTTCTTAGCGTAAATGCGAATACCGTACTTGCGATTGATAGTACTGACCACTGACCGAGAGCAATCCATGCGGTCCGCTATATCCGCCATGGATAAATCTGTCTTAGCGAGAAGGCGGACGATTTGTTTGATGTCCTCCTCTGACAGGTGTCGTCCCTGATGCCCTACCATCCCAAATATTCCTGATGATTCAATTGTTGGTGCGCCGGCGCGAACCGTGGGCACGTCGACAGAAACTCGAATGTCGCCCCGAAAGAGGCGGTGCACGCTCTTTTTTTATCGATTACTGCCGACTTTCGGTCCATCGAACAAAAGTAGGAGCACGTTCGGGCCGGCTAGGAGATGTTTTCCAGGCGAGCATCCATGCATCCAATCTGTCATCAGTCGGGAGTTGGATCGAAGAAAGTGGCGACCGGGAAGATCAGCATAACGGCAAGATAGCGGCGGCACCCCGCCGCCGCTACAGCGCGAAGTTCCTTATCTAACAAGGGCGGAACGCACGTTGAAGAAGAATTGGAAAGCCACTCGGCCGAGCGAACTCAGCTTGTAGAATGAAGGTCGTTCGAGAACTGTTGCGTACAGCTTCCCGATAAACCGAACGGCCTATACATTACTGTCTGCCGCCGCGACGTCCACCCGGAGGCGGCAAATTTGGATCGGGCCTCATATCAGCCGGGAAGAGATCAAACACGGCATTCATCGCGGTCACGGCCTTCGCGTGTTCGGCCATGAGAGGATCGGGATCGGTCGCCTTTGCGCTCATGTCGGAGATTTTTTGGTAGGCCGCTACTGCCGCCTTCAGCCGCGTTTCCACCCTGGCCTTGAAATCGGCAGGTTCATCTTTGATGCCCATGCGCAAGGCGTCGGCGGCTTCGGTGTACTCCATGTATTCGTGCGGCACGCGTGCGAAGTTCCTGTTGGTGATCTGCCGCTTGAAATCGTTGGACACCTGGACCAGAAGCCTAAGCGCAGTCTTCACCGTGTCGGGTGATTTCAGTTGCGTGGCCCACATGGGAGCCGCAAGCATCAGCACAAATCCGATTGACGCGAGAACGGCCAGAATCTTTTTTGTACACTTCATATTCACCTCTTCGTGTGTAAAACGTTATGGTGTCACATGCAATATCCCGTTCATGTCTACCGCATGGCCGGGAGTAGAACAGAAAAATGGATAGTCGCCGGGCGCCGGTGCGATGAACTGTGTCCTCACGGTTTCGCCCTTGCCGCACATGGGTACCCACGCGATGACACGCGGATCGTCCGGAGATATTTCGCCGTCCGTCTTTTCCGCGTCCTTATCGACCGGCTCCATCTGATCGGGCATTACGAGAACCCAATTGTGAAGGGCGCTCAGGAATTTACCTGAATGATGGAAAGTAAGGCGGACCGTTGCGCCGGTGCGGCACCTCAGTTCGTCGGGCCGGAACGCGAGGAAGTCGCCATCCGATTCGATGAAGAGATCGACAGTCTGTGGTTCAGATGTCAGCCGACGTTCGCATCCTGAGATCGTAAACGGAAGTGCGAGTGATCCCAGAAGCAGCCGGCGTCGCGACAGAATCGAATGCGTCATGGGCCGTAGCGTCCATTTTTATCACGGATCACAAACGTTTGTCCGTTCGTACACAGCGGAAAATATTTTCCAGGCGAGCATCCATCTATCCAGCATGGCAGACACTAGATTGATTCGATCAGAGTTTTTTCTAGAGGATTAGGCGTTGTGGGCAATCTTTCAGAGTCGTGCTGACCCTGATTTTTCACGCACAAAACCGACACACTCGGCCAGAAGTGCGCTGCTGGAGCGGTTCGCACGCCGCGCGTTGGCTTGAAACCCCCAACATCGCGTCAGCGCTCGGGCGGCTCCATAGCAGTCTTACGCAGCAGTGCCGCGGCTTCGGGCGACGTCATGAACTTGATCAGTTCGCGAGCCACGTCCTGATTCTTAGACACATTGCGGACGGCGACACCGAAGTGGCCGTATTCGATAAGATCAGGCGGCAGCGGGCCGAGATACTGGGTGCCCGCGACCGGCTGGATCACGTTGGTCTGCTGGATGCCGATCTCGACTTCGCCGTCAGCGACTGCGACCGCAACCGGCTTGCCTTGGATGATTTTGATCTTGTCCTTGATCTGGTCGTAGATGCCGAGCTTCTGGAACAGCCGGGTGTTGTAAGGGCCCGTACCGGCATTGCTGTGGCCGATCGACTTGGCATTGAGCATCGCCTGCTTGAAGCCCTCGGCCCTGCTGATGTCGGGCTTCGGCGCGCCGGCCTTCACGGCGACTCCATTGCCGGCACGGGCGAACTCGACGACGCTGCCGACCACCTTGTTGCGCTTGATGAGGTCCTCGAACGCGGCCATGAAATTGACGACCACGTCACCCGGCGCGTCGGTGTTGATCTTTTCTGCCTGCTCCGGGACGCCGACGAAATCAATGACGACCTTGTGCCCGCTCGCCTTCTCGAAGCCGGCCGCCAGATCGCGCACCCCCGATAGCGCGCCCTGATTGACCAAAATGGTGATCTGGGCTGCATGCACGGGCCTGTTGCTCCACAGGGCCAGCGCGGCAATGAGGGCAAGGCTGACAATATTCGTACGTTCCATGGCATCCTCCCGGTGTTTCTGGTGTTACCTATTATACGGAATCCGGCTGATCAATCTCCGGGCGTGCAAATCAGGATGATTTGCGTGCAGAACCAGACGGAATTTCCGGCTGACCGATACGGCTGGGCGCGTTGTCCAGAAGGCCCTGACCTTCGAGGCATAGCTCTCAATTCAAATGGAGTTTTCTTCATCTCCGGGAGCGATGGACCGGACTCGTGAGAAATCCGGGTAGCTCTACTGCTGTTCGAGAGTCACCTCGAACAGAGCCACATTCGAAGACGTCTTAGCGCTTTCATCCACCACCCAAACTTCGTAAGTGCCGGCGGATAAAATCAATGTGTCGATGTCGTGCGTAAATTCGCCGCGGTCGTTAGTCATCATCGATAAAACCGGGAACTCGGTGCCGTCGGGTCTCCGAAGATGAGAATACACGTTGGCTTTCGGAGTGAATCCGGTTCCACGAAGATCGACGTGTCCGCTGTGCTGAACCTTCGCTGGAGAAATAGTGACTTCCGGTTTGGTTTGAGCAAAGGATGTGGTGAGGGAAAAGGCGAGTAAGAAAAACCTCAGTGTCTTCATACCTTGAAACAACATGGTCGCGGGTGGTTGGCCCGCGACCATGTTTTTGGAGACTACGTCCAGCTATAGCCCTGCGACCCGATCGGCAGCGAACGGATCCGAATACCCGTCGCGGCGAAGATCGCGTTAGAGATCGCTGGTACCGCTGGTGGCAAGGAGGGTTCGCCGAGACCGGTCGGAGTGAAGTCGGTCTTAAGGAACTTGACTTCGATCGACGCTGGCGCGTTTCTCATACGCGTCGGCTGGTACTGGTTGAAATTACCTTGCACGACGCGGCCCTGGTCGATTGTAATTTCCCACGCCATCATGTGACTCATGGCCTCAATAAATCCTCCTTGGACGAGGTTGGTGGCGTGAATCGGGTTTACAGTCTGACTTCCAATGTCTATCGCGGACCATACTTTGTTGACTTTCAGTTTCTTCTCCGCATTTAAAGCGACTTCCACGACATAGGCGACATAGCCGGAATGCGCAAACTGGAATGCGACGCCGAGACCCGTACCTTTCGGAAGCTTGTCACGACGGTTCTTCCAGTCCGACATGTCTCTCACCGTTTCCAGCACACCAGTCGCGCGCCGGGCGTTGAACGGAGCGCCAAAGGAGACCTCAGTGAAAGCCGGAACGGACGTCGTCGGATTGGCCAGCAGATCCAACCGGTACTGCAGCGGATCCTTGCCCGCGGCATGCGCGATTTCGTCGATGAACGACTGCATAACGAAGCAGACGCCATTAGTGCCGGGCGCCCGCAACGCTCCGGTCGGGATACCGTACGGAGTGATCTGACCTTCCGACACCCAGAAGTTCGCAACGTGTCCTCTCGGGAATTCGTTCGCCGGAATCACCGACGTGCTGCCGTGGCTGGCAACATAATCCCGGAACGCGATGAGCTTGCCGGATGCATCCACGCCGGCTTTGAAATAGTGGAAGCCCGCGGGACGATAATCGTCGTGATGCATATCGTCTTCGCGCGACCACAATAGCTTCACCGGCACGCTCGGCAAGCCAGCCTTCGCGCGCTCGTCGGAGACCATTCTCGCAATCTTCGAGACCTCGATATCGTATTCGTTGTACAGGCGCCGGCCAAAACCACCTCCCGCGCGAACCAGGTGGAATGTGACATCGCTGTTCGGAATACCGGCAGGAACCGCAGCATTAAAAATTTCTGGAGTCTGGCTCGGCGACCAGATTTCGAGTTTGCCGTCCTTGTAATGAGCCGTTGAATTCTGCGGCTCCAGCGGAGCATGAGATAGCAATGGGAAGGAATACTCGGCTTCGACGATCTTGACGGCGGTCTTGAACGCCGCTTCAACGTCCCCATCCTTTGCGCTTCGCGGACCGCCACCCGGCGGGACTTGAGACGCCTGCGTCGCCGCGAGTTGCTTGCCCTGCGCGAGATAGCCGGCGCTGCTCTGCGAGGCGACCGGACCCTCGTCCCAAACGACCTTCAGCGATTTGCGCGCATTATTTGCCAGCCACCAGTTGTCGGCAACGATGGCGACCCCCGAGGCCCAACTCACATTCGGACCGGCGGGAGGCGCACCGGGCGCGGGAGCCGGCCGCGGCGGAGGCGCGTCCACAATGAACGCCTGCTTCACGCCTGGCAGCTTCTTGATTTCCTCCAGATTCGCACTGATCGCCTTGCCGCCAAATACTGGGCATTTTTCATAAACAGCGAAGAGCATGCCTGGAGGATTGACGTCGATGCTGAAGGACGGCTTTCCGGTAACGATTGCGAAATTGTCGACTCCCGGTGTCCCCTTCCCAATGATTTTGAAATCCTTCGGATCCTTCAGTTTCACCGTGGAGAGTTCGGGCACGGGCATCGTCAATGCTGTTTCCGCGAGCGACGCATACGTTGCCGTCCGTTTGCTGGGTGTGTGCGTCACGACCCCTGAGCCTGTTGTCAGTTCCGCTGCCGATACGTTCCATCGCTTCGCTGCTGCGGCAACCATCATGGCTCTTGCTGTAGCGCCAACATTACGCATCGGCTGGTAGTTCTGTGGGGTCGCTGTGGAACCGCCTTCTCTTTGACCTACCGTAGGCGCGCCCATGTCTCGGGCATACTTGTCATCGCGATCGCCCTGCTCGATTTTTAATTGCTTCCAATCGACGTCGA
>QHXA01000230.1:10572-13089 GCA_003222755.1 Acidobacteriota bacterium | reverse complement strand
CCGTTGCCGCCGCTGGCCTTCCGATGGAAAGTGAAGACTGTTTGGTGCTGAACATCTGGACGCCAGGAATCAACGACGGCCGAAAGCGCCCTGTGATGTTGTGGTGTCACGGCGGCGGCTTCAGCACGGGATCGGGATCTTCGCCCGTTACCGATGGGACCAATCTCGCGCGGCGCGGCGATGTCGTCGTTGTGACGATCAATCACCGGCTGAATGTGCTCGGCTTTACTTACCTCGGCGAAGCCGGCGGCACTGAATTCGCGCAATCCGGCGACGTCGGCATGCTCGACATCGTCCACGCCTTGAAATGGGTGCGCGACAACATCGCGCAATTTGGCGGCGATCCCAACACGGTCACGATATTCGGCCAGTCTGGCGGTGGACGCAAAGTCGGAACATTACTGGCAATGCCTTCCGCTAAAGGACTCTTTCATCGAGCGATTATCGAGAGCGGACCAACGATCAAGCTGGTCGAGCGGGACCAGGCGCCACGGGTTGCTAGTGAATTGCTCGGGAAACTGGGTCTCAATAAATCGCAGGTCCGTGAACTGCAGAGTCTGCCCGTCGAGCGAATTATGGGAGCCTATTTCGCTGTCGTGCGCAGCATGAATGTCGATCAAATGACGATGGGCTTCTCTCCGACTGTGGATGGAAGCGCGGTCCCGCGGCATCCTTTTCATCCAACGGCATCGGACGTGTCACCAAACGTTCCACTAATGCTCGGGCATACGCGCACGGAGTTAACTTCAGGCGCCGATGCTGCTGTATTCTCCCTGTCCGATGATGCTTTGCATGGGCGTATCCGGGGCCTTGTAGGCGAGAGCGCCGGACGCGTTATTGATGTTTACCGGAAGGCAAATCCGGGCGCGACGCCATCCGATATTTACTTTCTGATCGCCAGTGACTACCGCTACGGAGCGCCGGTAATGAAAATCGCCGAACGACGGGCGGCTCTGAAGAAGGCTCCAGTGTTTCTATACTACTTCCGGTGGGAAACACCCATCGACGGCGGACGTCTGAAATCACCGCACACGATCGAAATCCCGTTCGCGTTCGATAACATCAAGGCGTCACGCCTGACGGCCAGTAGCCCTGATGCTCCGGCTCTTGCCGATAAAGTAAGCGATGAGTGGATCGCATTTGCGCGCAAGGGTGATCCGAATACTCCCAAGCTGCCACGCTGGCCTGCGTTCAATGCTGCGGAGCGGCCGACGATGGTCTTCAATAATGAAAGTAAACTCGAGAACGATCCCATTCGCGAGCAGCGGATCGCAATGTTCACCGCCATGAACTTGGCGTAATTCGGCGACGCTTGCCACGTGTATAATCGCCGAAAATTGGGAGGCCTCATGCAAATACTGGTGAATGCGAAGAGGTTCGTTATTGCTGCTACGACGGTGCTCGCCTTATCTCTCCTATCTACACCGCTGTTTGCGCAGCCATGGTGGACCAAAGTTCCGACTTCCGCCATTCCGCATACTCCGGACGGTAAAGTGGATCTCTCGGCGCCGGCGCCGCGATTGCCCGACGGCAAACCCGACTTCTCCGGTGTGTGGAATCCACCTACGGGGTATTTGCGAGATCTCTCGAAGGACCTGAAAGAACCTGTCCTATTCCAGGCCTGGGCCAAGGCGGTCTACGATGAACGCGCGGCCGGATTGCATTGGAGAGACGAGCCTGACGCGAACTGCCTTCCCCAAGGCGTACCTAAAGTCCTGTTGGCGCCCGCGCCATGGAGAATGGTTCAAACTCCGGAGCGGATCTTCTTTGTGCACGAGGCTTTCAACTTGTGGTGGCAAGTCTTCATGGACGGCCGCGAATTCGTGCCCAGTAAGGACGTTACTCCCACGTGGCACGGCTACTCGACGGGCAAATGGGACGGCGACACTCTCGTAATCGATTCCAGGGGATTTAATGGCAAGGTCTGGCTGGATCAATTGGGAAAGCCTTCCACCGAGGCGCTTCATGTCAACACTCGGCTGCGGCGGAAAGACTTCGGACATCTGGATATTCAGATCACAATCGACGATCCCGAAGCCTATATGAAGCCGTGGACAGTCAACGTCGAAGTCGGTTTGGTGCCGAACGCCGAGTTAATGGAATTCATCTGCCTGGAAAACGAGCGAGACGTGCGAGGGCCTAGATAGCTTTAAGGCACGCCTATGTTCTCATCGGATCGCCTCCGGCATGCGCGACAGCTGGCGTTGGCAGTCGCGCTCGTGCTGCTAGGCAGCCGGCTCATTTCGCTCTATATCGTTCCGGCCTGGCAGACCATTGTCACAGATTTCCCGAACTACTACGTTTCAGCATGGGCTGTTCGGCACGGTGAACCACTGACGGAGCTTTATAACCCGCTCTGGTTCGACTGGGAAAAGCGGCGCGCCGGCATCGACCGGCCGGCCGCTCTATTCAATTATTTTCCTCCAATGAACGCACTGATTGTGTGGCCGCTGGCGGGTCTGTCTCCGATCGCCGCAAAGCGCGCCTGGACGGTTGTGAACATCATCGCGCTGCTCG
>QHXA01000230.1:4094-10567 GCA_003222755.1 Acidobacteriota bacterium | reverse complement strand
CTGACTCGCAGGTCGTCCGATCTCAAGTGGCCGTTGGCCATGTTTCTGGCTTTATTGGCGGGTGATGCGCTCGGCAATAATTTCACTTACGGACAGTTTTACATTGTGCTCACCCTGCTGATGCTGTCCGGAGTGTTGTTGGCAAAGCAGTATCCGTCGATCGCCGGCATCGCTTCAGCAACCGGCACGTTGACAAAGATCTTCCCAGCCTTCCTGCTGGTGTATTTTGCGATTCGCCGTGAATATCGCGCCTTGATGTGGTCCGTCGCCGCTCTCATCGCGCTCGCTGCGGTGGGATTCATCGCCTTGGGTTGGGCGCCGCATCGAATATATCTGGCTGAAGTGTTGGGGAGAACCCTGCGCGGGGAGATTCAGGATCCATATACCGCTCACTGGAACTCGCTTCAGGCGTTCCTGAGGCGCGCTCTTGTTCAAGACGAGGTTTTAAACCCGCATCCGCTCGTGAACGCGCCTTGGCTGTTCTTCTTTCTGCGACCGCTGATCAGTTTCGTGGTCGTCGCTGTCACTCTGTACGCCATTTCTCAGGCGACGCATCGCGAAGCATTGTTGGAATATGGCACCTTGATCGCGATGGTGTCGCTCATTACCCCGAGCCAGGCCAGCTATCACCAGTTCTTGTTCTACCCAGGTATCGCAGGACTGATCGCTCGGCAGGAGTCGCGGCTCAAGAAATTTTCTATCGCCATCTTGTTTGCCCTGATCTGCTCAAACGTTATGGGCGCGACTGCCGGTTACGATTACGGAATTGCAATGCTCCTGGCATTTCCCCGGGCATGGCTCGTAATGGTTTTATGGATGATCTTTGTTGTGTCCCTCGATCCTTCGGCGCTGAAAATATCGGTTCGCGTGGCAATTTCCGCAGCAGCGGTGATTGCAATACTTACTGTCACGGCTTTTTTAGAGAATCGGCGTTGGACTGCGGATGTGTCGGATGGTGCCATCCGTGTGCCGCTGCCCTCGCCTGCATTCTTGGAGCTCCAGCCACGATTCGTAGGGGACCGCTTGGTCACGTCCGTTCTCAGTGCTGACGGGTTCACTGATCCTTGGACAGAAACGCAAGCCGGTTCAACATCGCTCGACGGAAATTGGACGGCTTTTGCTACAAATGACCGCGGTAATTGGGATATTGCGATCCGTTCCAACCACACCGGGGAAATCCGTTATCTCACATCGAGCTCGGCCAACGATGTGACGCCGAGCTTCTCGCCGGACGGCAAATGGGTCTACTTTGCCAGCGATAGACATCGGGGGTATCGCTTCACAACGATTTATCGGGTGAACGTCGAGCCGCGCTAAGGAGTTGCTCGCTTATAGCAATTGTGAGCCGCGCCGCAGAGCGTCCGCGCCGAACTTCTCTTTGATCTCGTCGACGGTATGGCTGAGTTTTTCCTTTGTATCGCTGCTTGTCTCGAAGAGCGGCAGCTGTCGTGGATCGTGGCCTTCATGATGCAAATCCCCGGCCGCGACGCCGATCAGGCGAATTTTCTGCTTTAGGGGAAATTGTGCAAACAGCGATCGAGCGACAGCAGCAATCTCTTCGCCGGTCTGAATCTGCCGATCGAGCGAATGTTGTTTGGTATGCGTCGAGAAACTCGAATACCGGAGCTTCAACGTCACCTTGCCGGCGCGATAGTTGTCATTTCGAAGCCGCTCCGCGACGTGATCTGCTAATTCCAAAATCGTGCGCAGCAGCAGTTCACGATTATCGGTATCTTCATCAAAGGTGGTCTCACTGCTGATAGATTTCGGCTCCCAGTTCGGCACGACTGCCCGCTCATCGTGACCTCGAGACAGCTGATACAGGTGCTCCCCCAAACTTCCGATCGATCGCACCAGCCATTCTCGCTCTGCGCCTGCAAGTTCGCCAATCGTGCGGAATCCTAATTCGTGCAGCCGGTGTTCGGTCTTAGGTCCGACTCCCCACAACCGGGAGATCGGCAGGTCCCGAAGGAATGCCCCGACATCCTTCTCCTGGACAACCATGAAGCCATCCGGTTTCTTGATATCGGAGGCAATCTTCGCCACGAACTTATTGGCCGCGAGCCCCACGGAGGCTGTCAGGCCGGTGCGCTCTCGAATTTCTTGTTTGATGGATAGCGCGATCTGTTCCGGTACACCAAACAGCGCAATCGAACCAGTGATGTCGAGGAACGCTTCATCGATACTCAGCGGCTCCACAAGCTCGGTATACCGGCGAAACACCTCCATGATTTGCGCCGATACGTCCGCATACCGCTTCATCCGCGGACGAACGTACACACCCTGCGGGCACAACTTCCACGCGCGACTGATCGGAAGCGCGGAATGCACACCGAATTTGCGGGCTTCGTACGAACATGCGGCAACGACACCTCGGCCCTTTCCGCCCTTTGGATCAGCACCGACGATTACCGGCTTTCCTTTGTATTCGGGGTTGTCGAGCTGTTCGATGGATGCGTAAAAGGCATCCATGTCAACGTGAAGAATGGAGCGCCCGCCAATTCTCATTGATCAATTCTCATCCCATTTGAGAATTGATCAATGAGAATTGACGGGCTACTGGCGTGGGGGGACCGGCCATTGCCGCATCAAGAAGGCCGCCGAAGGCGGTGTACCACAAACGGCTGGCCGGTGGGCCCGACGCTAATTAGATGTGATACATCAATTGCCGTTGGCTGGTGCGCTCGCGGCGGACCAGTTCTTCGAACGTGACACTGTTCAGGACATTGCCGATTGCCCGGTCGACTTCCGCCCAGATGGGTTTGAATTGACACGGGTTCTGTTTTCCGCAATCGTCTGCAAGATTGCCGGAATCCAGGCAGGAGAGCTGGACAAAGGGGCCGCTGATAGACCGAATGACGTCGCCAACGGTGATCTGGCTTGGCGGGCGAGTCAATGTGTACCCGCCTTCCGTTCCGCGCCGGCTTCGGACAATGTCGACGCGCTTGAGAATCTGCATAATTTGAAAGAGGAACTTCATCGGGATGCGCTGCCGCTGGGCGATATCCTGGACCCGCACCGGCGATTCGGTGTCGTAATTCAGCGCCAGCTCCAGGACAGCCGAACAGGCATACTCATCTCTTGCAGAAATCTTCATACGTTTCTTAGCGACAATACCTTATATGGACCCAATCTGTCACTCGTACGGCCGAAGCTAGGACCGCCATGCTGAAATTACGACGCATCGAAATTGTTGGATTTAAGTCGTTTTCCGACCGTGGAGAAATCACCATTCATGATGCCGGTGTGACTGCCATCGTGGGTCCCAACGGCTGCGGCAAAAGCAACGTGTCCGATGCCATTGCCTGGGTGCTGGGCGAGCAGAGCGCGAAATCGCTTCGCGGCGAAAAGATGGAAGACGTCATCTTTAACGGCACCCGCAACCGGGCTCCGATGGGCATGGCTGAAGTCACGATCACCTTGACGGACCTGATGAATGGCAACGGAAACGGCAACGGAAACGGAAATGGCAACGGCGCGCATCCGCCGGCAGGGCCGCGTGACATCGTTGTCCAGCGCCGGCTCTACCGGTCGGGCGAGAGCCTGTACCTGATCGATGGCCGGCCGTGCCGCCTACGCGACATTCAAGAGATTTTTTTGGGAACGGGCCTCGGACCCAACAGCTACGCCATCATTGAGCAGGGCCGCGTGGGTCAGCTGCTCAGTTCCAAGCCAACGGATCGCCGCGCGTTGATCGAAGAGGCTGCGGGCATTACCAAGTTCAAGGCAAAGCGAAAACTTGCCGAGTCCCGTCTGGAAGCCGCCAGAGTGAATCTGTCGCGCCTGAACGACATTCTTGCGGAAGTCGACCGTCACCGGAATTCGCTGAAGCGCCAGGCCGCGAAGGCCCGGCGCTACATCGAGCTGCGGAACCGCATGCGCGAAATTCTGTCGGCTGTTTTTTCCACGCGCGCCGAGATGCTGGTTGATCAGCAAGAGAAAGTCGAGATCTCGCTGGCCTTGATGGGCAGTGAAGGCAAACATCTCGAGCAGGAAATCGAGCGGCTGAACGCGCTCGTTCATCAACGCCGAGGGGATGTCGCTGCCGGAGAGCGCATTCTCGAAGAGATGCGCGAGCGCCGCTCGGATATCGAACTCGAACACCAGAAAACCATCCAGCGCATTGAACGGCTGCAGGACCAGATCAACGCGCTCGAAGAACGAAAAATGTCGCTTGCTGACGACAGGGCTCGCGCCCTCGCGGATCTCGAGCGAACCATGACGGATACCAAAGCCAGAGCCGACCAGTTATCCCGCATCGATCAGGAAAAGCTACTTGCGGAAGAACAGGTCGCTCGCGCCAGCGTTGCCGTCGCCGATTGTGCGGAGCGGCGTAACGCGGAAGAGCGCGCTATCGAACTGCTCCGCCACGATCAATTCGAAACTGTTGGGCGAGAGGCGAAGCTTCGCAACGAGGTTTTAAGTCGCAAAGAGACCGTGGCCAGAATCTCTGCGCAGATTGAGAGGCTACAGCGAGAGGAAGCGGAAGCGCGCGATCACGCGGCGGGCCTCGAACAGCAACTGAGGGGGGGCCGTGATGAGTATGCCGGCCAGCAAGCAGGATTTGGGTTGCTGAAGCACCAACTGGTCGAAGCGGAAGAGGCCTGCGCCAAAAATAAGCTCGATCACGCCAATGCGGTCAAGGCAGCTGCCGAAGCGAAGAGCTATGAAGACAGTATCCGCCACCGGCTCCAGACCATCGGTGAGCTTGCGGTTCAACGCGCGTACAGCACAGAATCCGTCCAGCAATTTTTTAATGCCGTTCGGGGGCTGGATTGGGCGCCGCTGGGCATCCTGGCGGACTTCGTTGAAGTCGAGCCCGAATATGAAGCCGTTGTTGAAGACTTCCTAAGATGGAAACTTCAGTACGTGGTCATCGAAGACCGCGGGCAGGCGGAGCGGGCGATTGAAATTGTGAAGAGGGTGAGTAAAGGCCGGCTGGACTGCCTGATATTGAATGGCGGCACGAGTCCGGAGCCGCCAATCCAAATCGAAGGCGCATTGCCCATTGCCAGCGTCGTTCGATTTGATGATCGAGTGCGGCACTTCAACGACTACATTCGCGATGCGTACATCGTCGATACGGCCGAACGTGCATGGGAGCTTGCCGAGCGGCATCCGCATGCGGAGTTCGTTGCCCGCACGGGCGAAATGGTGCGTGGGCACGTCGTTAGTTGGGGCGAACACGAGGATCATGGCCCGCTAGCTCTCAAACGCGAGATTCGCGAGCTCGATGCAAAGATGAATCGCGCCATTCGGCACACTGCTGCGCTTCAACAAGACGTTGTGCGGGTTGAGGACGTGGTTCGGGAAGGCGAGGCACTGAAAGCTCGCCTTTCGTTCGACGTTCAAGAAGCAGAGAAGGCAATGCTGAACACCGACCATCGCGTCCGCTCGATGACGGCAGATTTCGACCGCGCGCACCAACGGCTGCGACTGGCCACATCGGAAATAGCGCGGCTGGTCGATGAACGGTCGGAAGTAGAAAAAGCGCTGATCGAGACGGAGGTCACTCTCACGGAGGTCGCTACGCGAAAGGCCGGCATTGAGGACGAAATTCAATCACGCAGCCGGCGTAGCGAAGAACTGCGTATTGCCAACGACGATTTGCGACGGGATCTTGCTGGGTTGCAGTCTCAGCTCGCCGTCCTTCAAGAGCGCCGATCGACAGTCGCGCGCGAGCTTGACACTCTCGGGCAGCAAGCCGCGGATCTCGAGCGGCGCGCAAACCAGGCGGAGATGCAGATTCAGCAAGCCGCCGAGCAGCAAGAACAAACACGTGTGACCATCGGATCATTGGAAATCACGCGGCGCGGTCTTGTCCAGGAACGCGACGCCCTGGACTCCGCTATCGTTGAAAACAACAATGTCCTCGAGGAACTTCGGCGTGAATTGCACCAGGCGGAAGCAAAGTGGGATGAGACGCGGGCCCTGCTCGATTCATGGAAGGATCGGCACAACGCACTCGAAATTGAGAAGACGCAAGTCGAGTCCGATCTGAAGCATCTTGCAGAATCCTGCATACATGAGTTGAACGAAACCATTGAGACTGTTCTACCCCCGACCGAACTCGAACCGCGCGAGCAGGAGTATCGAGAGCTCCGCGACAAGATGGAATCAATGGGAGCCGTTAATATGATGGCCGTCGAAGAGCATCAGGAGGCCGAAGAGCGCTTCGTCTTCCTATCGACACAGCGGCAGGATCTGCTCGATTCCATTCGCGATACAACTCAAGCCATCGAAGAAATCGATTCCGTTTGCCGCCGGCAATTCAAAGAAGCCTTTGAAGCCATCGGCGCCGGATTCAAAGAAGCGTTCGTGAGTCTCTTTGGCGGCGGTCACGGCGAGTTGCGATTGCTCGAAGGCGCAGAAGAGACGGAGGCCGGCATCGAGATCGTTGCGCAGCCGCCGGGGAAGAAGCTTCAAAACGTCTTGTTGTTGTCCGGGGGCGAGAAAGCGTTGACTGCGCTGGC
>QHXA01000230.1:3524-3968 GCA_003222755.1 Acidobacteriota bacterium | reverse complement strand
CAGTTCATCGTCATCACGCACAGCAAGCGTACAATGGAAACCGCATCGCAACTGTACGGCGTCACGATGGAAGAACCGGGAATCTCGAAGATTGTTTCGGTCAGATTGAATTAATCATGACTCAAGGAAGAGCGAATATCGCATGCGACGTCATACTTGACTGATGCCGATCCCTTACTGCTCTATGCCAATAACAAAGACTGACCTGGCCGGCGTGAAGCTCCACGGGCGGGGTAAGGTTCGCGACATTTACGACATCGGTGAGCACTTCTTGATTGTTGCCACGGATCGTCTTTCGGCATTCGATGTGGTTTTGCCGACGCCCATTCCGAATAAAGGCAAAGTGCTGACCCAAATGTCAGGTTTTTGGTTTGATCACTTCAAAGACTTCGTGCCGAATCATCTGGTGTCTACTGATGTCAATGACTACCCCAAAAGTCTCCA
>QHXA01000230.1:2849-3490 GCA_003222755.1 Acidobacteriota bacterium | reverse complement strand
AGCGAACGTGTTTCCCGTGGAATGCGTGGCGCGCGGATATCTCACGGGGTCGGCACTGAAGGATTACATCAAGACGGGCAGCGTCTGCGGCATTCGATTGCCTGCGGGGTTGCGCGAATCCGATCGTTTGCCGCAACCGATCTTTACCCCAGCAACAAAGGCCGAAACGGGTCACGATGAAAATATTTCAGAAGAGCAGGCCGCAACCATCATCGGACAAGAGATTGTGCAACGCCTCAAGGAACTGACGTTGTCGCTGTATAGTCGCGGCGTGGAATACGCGTTGACGCGCGCCATCATCATCTGCGACACGAAATTCGAATTTGGGCTGATCGATGGGAAAATCACGATTGTCGACGAAATGCTCACGCCGGATTCATCGCGATTCTGGCCAGCCGATCAGTATTCGCCCGGCAAGCCGCAGCCTTCCTTCGACAAACAGTTCGTCCGCGATTACCTCGAGAAGATCGGCTGGAATAAGCAGCCTCCAGCGCCCGAGCTTCCGGATGAGATCGTTCAAGCGACGAGCGCAAAATATGTTGAAGCCTTGCGCTTGCTCACAGGCCGGGGCTTGAAATGATTCTTTTCAAATTCTCGCTGCTGGATTGGCTTATCGTCGCCGTCCTCGTATATTCCGTTGC
>QHXA01000230.1:0-2784 GCA_003222755.1 Acidobacteriota bacterium | reverse complement strand
CATGGTTCTACCGCGGGGTCGGAGGCCTATTTAAAGATGTTGTCAGAACCGAAAACATTGCTCTATTCTTTGGGTTCTCTTTGATCTTCCTGGTGACCCTTTCAGCCGGTTTTGTAATCGCTTGGCTGATCACCAGATTTATGAAATTCGCGAAGCTCCAATGGGCCGACCGGCTGCTGGGCGCGGCATTCGGATTTATTCGCGGATGGATGATCTCTGCGGCAATCCTGCTGGCATTGACCGCCTTCGAGATCCAAACAGAGAGGCTAAAGAACTCCGAGCTGGTGCCTTATTTCCTGCCCGGGTCGAGAGTCATCGCTGTAATGACTCCATACGAGATGAAAGCGAAATTTCTAGTCGGCTACCGTGCGTTGGAGCGCTGGTGGCGGCAGTAGTCAACAGTCGACCTCTAAGGAACACCGTTGTGAAAGACAAGTTGGAAGCTCTTGTAGCGGAGATGATCGAACGGCGGATTTATCTGAACGAAGGCTTAAGCGAGTTTGAAAAGAGATTCATTCAAACCGCACTAACCAAGACGCGTGGAAACCAAACCAAGGCCGCTCAGGTGCTTGGTGTCCACCGCAATACTCTCAATCGCAAGATCACGCAGCACAAGTTGAACAGCCACAGGTAAGAGGAGCTTTCCCGTCCTTACCCCGGCACCGTATCCAACGGAGCGGATTTCCGCTTTCGTTTGCGGCGTTGCAGATGTTCCAGGACCTGTTCGGGCAAATTCTCGAATTCGCGAACAGGCAGGAGTTCGACGCTCTGTAACGGGTCGACAATGAAATTCGCGACGAGGCAGAACTCGTCGTAAGTCGTGTCGCCAAAGTCTCGCTCAACTGGCGCGCCAAAAAATCGAGACAAATCGGGGGCTAGTGTTTCTTTCAGCGCCTCCACGTCATATTGCTCGAATCCAATAATCCGGCCCTGCCGAATGAAAGCGATCTTGCAACGGGACACGGAATCCGAAGTGAGAACCGCAATGTAATTAAACCGCCAAACGGAAAAGAACGTGTCCCTGCATTCCTGCCGCGCGTGGCGTACTTTGTCGAGCTTGCGATGGATGACTTCGGCTTGTTCGAACTTTGTCTCCGCGGCAAGCTCGTTCATTTTCCGTACGAATGCGCGCTCAATCTCCTCGTCATGGCCTTCGATGAAACCAATCGCGTTCGCAACATCGTCGAGATAATCGGAGCGATTGATGTCGTTATTGCAAGGGCGTGAGCACGTATGCATCTGGTAATACAGGCAGTCCGGATGAGGATCGTTGCCTCGGATGTTATAGAGGCACGGTCGCAATTTGAACGTGCGCTCGAGCGTGGTTTTGAGTTTGGTGAACTGCGCGCGTGAGATGAATGGACCGAAATAGTCGACGCCGGCTTTGATCTCGCGGCTTGCGTAAATGCGTGGGAATCGTTGTTTCCGATTGATCTTCATCAGAGTGAATAGCCGGAACGTCCGCATTTTTCGGTATGTCTTCGGAAAGTAATTCTTCCGTTCACGGTACAGCACCAACAGAGTTTCGAATGCTGAATCGGTTCGGATGTATTCGATGCGGCCCGTGATTTCCCGCAGATCGAGGTCTCTGACCGGCTCGGATCGTTCCCCGTAGTACCGCTCAAAGCGTTCGAAGAGATTGCTCGTCTTGTCTAAGACAATCAACTTTCCGTGAACATCGAAGATTTTGTAGACGCCGGAATGCTTGGGGAGCGAAGGAAATGTTTTATCGTATTCGATTGTCTCGAACCGAAACTCCATGCCTCATTTCCCGCTAAACGCTTTCCAGTGGAACAGCAGAGATTCGCTAGTGTGTTGTTTCGCATAATCCCAGCCGTGGGGACCGGGGTAGAGACGTGTCTCGTGAGGATAGCCGGTCTTCGTGAGGAGCGCGTCAAGCTGACGGGCGCCGATGTCGAAGCCGTAATCGTCTTCGGTTCCGCAGTCGAAATACAACTTCAGGCCGTTGAATTTCTTCGTATCCTTGGCGAGCGTCATTGGGTTGTTCGCTTCCCAATATGTCAGATCCTGGCTGATTCCATAGATCCTGTCGAAGAGCGCCTGGAACCGTTGCAGACGTCCGGCGGCAATCTTGGCCGCGGAAAGATCTTGAAGAAGGACCGCACTGTGAGCGCTCGCCGACCCGAACAGGTCCGGATGCTTCATCGCGATCTTCAGCGCGCCATAGCCTCCCATGGACGTGCCGCTGATTCCACGCGTCGCTCTCGACGCGTTCACGCGGTACGTGGATTCAATCATCGGCACAAACTCCGTGACGATGGCATCCTCCCATTTTTCGCTGCCGTCCCGCATATTCGTGTAGAAGCTGGTTCCTCCGAAAGGGATCGCGACGATGAACTCGCCGATTTTGCCCTCCGCGATCATGCGATCCATGATCTGATCAGTTTGCCCGCGTGTGCTCCATCGCGTTTCGTCTTCAAACAATCCGTGGAGGAAGTACAGCACCGGATATTTCTTCCCAGGAGAGCTGTTGTAAGAAGCGGGTAGGTAGACGCCGTATCGCAGGTCTCGTGCGAGCAGCTTGCTCTGAAACGATTTGTACTCGACATGTTGAGCAAGCAGTTCTGTACTGAAAAGGAGCAATAGAACGAGCGCGCGTATCATTTCATTATCCTCCGGGGTTAATCCTCCGGCGAGACCTCGCGGGGTTCTTGAGGAGCACGTGCACCGTCGAAGTGCCGGATCCGCAGGTTCTCGGCTGCAATATCGGTCAGATCCACAATTGACGCGGCGCCGACGCCCATTGTGATGGCAATTGTTTCG
>QHXA01000229.1:6128-8621 GCA_003222755.1 Acidobacteriota bacterium | reverse complement strand
AGCATGGACCAACTCCAAGAGACGCTGGGCGCTGCGCCCTTTTGGGGTTTTCCCAATCGGTACGAAGAGGCAATGAAGTCGGTGCACGAAGCGCGTCCAGTGGTCACGCGCGCAAACACGGATCTCGGCCGTTCATATCGCGATTTTGCCAAGAAGCTCGGGCTGGCCGGCAAGCAGGCAGCGACTGTTCAGCAGAAATAATCGTTATGGCTTTTTCACCCACACCACGCGAGGGTCTTCCGGAGCGACATTCGGAGCTGAAGTCGAAAGTGCATCGCAAACTGCTCCAGTCGCTCAATAGCGAGACGCTACGGCTGATCAGCAAAGAACGGCTGCGCGGCGAGATCGGCAGGGCGGTCGAGAAGTTGCTGCTTCAGGAAAATATTCCGATGACGCTTCCTGAGCGGGATCGCATCATCGAAGAAATTCTCGATGAAGTCTTCGGCCTCGGTCCGTTGGAGCCGCTCATGAAGGATGCGTCGATCAGCGACATCCTTGTGAACAACTACAACAAGGTTTATGTGGAGCGCCGCGGGATACTGCAGCGTGTGCCTCTTCAATTTAAAGACGATAAGCATCTGCTGCACATCATCGAGAAGATGGTGGCGGCGGTAGGCAGGCGAATTGACGAGGCCAATCCTATCGTCGCGGCTCGGCTCGCGGATGGATCGCGAGTCACCGCCGCGATTCCGCCGGTGACGCTGGACGGTCCTGCCCTCTCGATCCGCCGCTTTGGCGGCCGCGTGCTGAGCAATGACGAATTGCTAGCGAATGGGACATGGACTGTCCCGATTTTCAAACTGCTCGAAGGCTGCGTGCGAGCGCAGTTGAATCTCGTCATCTCTGGGGGAAGCGGGAGCGGCAAAACGACGCTGCTCAACGCCTTGTCGCGATTCATTCCTGAAACCGAGCGTATCGTCACGATCGAAGACGTGGCGGAACTGATGCTGCAGCAACGGCATGTCGTGCGGCTCGAGACCCGCGACGCAAACATCGAAGGACAAGGCGCGATCACATCCCGCGATCTGTTGATCAATGCCCTGCGCATGCGTCCGGATCGCATCATTGTCGGTGAAGCTCGTGGGCCCGAGGCGCTGGATATGTTGCAAGCTATGAATACGGGACATGATGGTTCGATGACCACAATGCACGCCAATTCGCCTCGAGACTGTTTTCATCGCATTCAAACGATGGTGCTGATGGCGAACATGGGTTTGACCGAGCCTGTCATTCGCCAGCAGGCCGCCTCCGCAATCCAAATGGTTATTCAAATGTCACGCTTTCGCGATGGGTCGCGGAAGGTATCTAGCGTCGCCGAAGTCGTGGGCGCTACCGATGACGCCGTTCAGATGCAAGAGATCTTTCGTTTCGAGCGGACAGGTGTGAATGACGCACAGCAGGTTGTTGGAGAATTCGTGGCCACAGGATACCGGCCGCAATTCTTGAAAAGACTGCAAGCTGCGGGGGTGGATACGGGGAATTTAAGATTTTGAAATTGGGCGAATCCTGCATCTCAAATCCGAAGTCCGAAATATTAGATTGGACTCTCGCCGGTTCGACAGTCCAATTTGCGATTTCGGATTTCGGATTTGAGATGCAGGATTCGTCCAATTTCAAAATTTCAAAATTCCCAAACAGCAACCAATGACGATCATAATTACGTTTTTCATTTTCACAGCAGCGTTCGCCGCCGCTGCCGAGTATGCGTGGTGGGGACCACAACGCCGCGTCAGAATGGAAGTCGAGCAGCGGTTGCGCGGACTGCGAGTTGAAAGCGGCCGCCGATCTCTTTCTCTACTGCGTCAGCAACAAATAGGAGGAGTGTCATTTCTATCGCGCCTGCAGCTGATGAAAAGCCTTCAGGCCATCATCGATCAGGCGCGGCTGCCTTATCGGGCCGGCAACGTTCTGACCTTGAGCGTACTAATTCTGGCATCCAGTTACCTTGCAGCCGACGCGTTGGGGCTATTGCCCTTCCGCAGCTTGAAAGTGATGTTCGCCATCGGCTGCGCATCGTTGCCGTTCTTTTATATTCGCGCGAAACGGCGCCGTCGTATGCGACAGATCGAAGAGATACTGCCCGATGCGATTGATTTATTCACGCGAGCGATGCGGGCAGGACACAACATTCATAGTGGACTGCAGGTGTTGGCCGACGAAACACCGGAGCCACTCGGGGGCGAATTCAAAAAGCTGGTGGAGGATCTGACTTTGGGATCGACGGTCGCCGAAGCGCTGCACACCCTCGGCGATCGAGTGCCGTTGTTGGACCTGCGCTTCTTCTCGACCGGAGTTATCTTGCAGCGCGAAACGGGCGCCAACATCGTCACGGTGATGGAAAATTTGTCGGCTGTCATTCGCGAGCGGCTGCAACTGCGCGCACGCTTGCGCGCGCACACCGCCCAACAGCGATTCTCGGCAGCGTTGTTGTGCGGCCTCCCGGTTGTGACCGGCATCGTGTTCTATTTCATGCGATACGAGTACATCTCGGTG
>QHXA01000229.1:0-6097 GCA_003222755.1 Acidobacteriota bacterium | reverse complement strand
ACGGGTTCCCGGTTTCTGATCTACGGCATCGTCTCCGAAATTGTCGGTATCCTCGCACTACGCAGAGTCGCGTCAGTGAGGCTATAAATGACCTTGAGTTATCCGCTGCTGTTTTTGCTAAGCACTTTGACGTGCTTCACGCTTCTCGTTGCAGGCCTGAACTATTACTTCCGTACGAGACAAGATGCATTGACCCGCCGCATCCAGGAACTTCAAGAGCAGTCGATGAGCGGTATCTCAGGCCCGCTTCTGGGTGGCGACTTCTGGGACGCGCTGCTACGGTCCACCTACGGCGTGGTTTTCGGCAAGAGCTGGTTTCGGCAAAAGGAGCTGGAGTTAATGCGCGCGGGATTTCGGGGCGCTGGCGTCGTGAAGACGTACGGGATTCTTTCACTGGCATTCATGGCCGCTGTGGTGACTGTGACTCTGATCGTGCTTCAGGACGAAGATCTTTCGATGTGGTTGCTTGGTTTAGCCGCCGCCGTGATACTCGGCTACTTCATTCCGGAGCAGGTTCTGGTGTATTTGCGGAATCGGCATCGCCTCAGCTTAATGGCTGCTTTGCCGGACACAACGGACATGCTGAGCATCGTGTTAGGCGCGGGATTATCGCTCGATCAGGCAATCGCGCGCGTCGGCGAGGAAATCCGTTTCGTCTATCCGGAACTGGCGGATGAACTTTATTGGATGACGTTGGAAGTTCAAGCGGGACAAGAACGCGCGGTGGCATTTCAGCACATGGCCCAGCGAACCGGGCTCTTGGACATTCGTTCGCTCGCCGGGATGATCGTGCAAGCCGAGCGCTTCGGCACCGGTCTCGCGCAAGCGCTGCGCATCTACGCGGACTCTGTACGCACCAAGCGCCGGCTGGAAATCGAAGCCACGATCAATAAAGCGGCGGTGAAGATGATCTTCCCAATCGTGTTGTTCATTTTGCCGGCACTGTTTGTGGTCATCCTCGCGCCCGGTATAATTTCGATCCTTCGCGACTTACAACTTTTGCGAGGCCGGTAAAAGCGTGGGGGGACCGGCCGGGAGTGAGGAGGCGCCGAAGGCGGTGTACCGAAGCGATCTGGCCGGTGGGCCCGACGCTATAGAAAGGACGCATTGCTATGTTTCTGGCCCTATGGCTGTTTCAGGAGGCGCCGCAAGCTGGCGCTGACAACACCGCGACCATTCGCATTATCGCGGGCGCGCTGGCTTTACTGATCGTCGTGATTATTCTCCTCCGGCGGAAGCGCAAGGCCTCAAAAGAAGACTGGACGTAGTCTTGGTGATTCATTCATCCGGGACCGCGATTGGTTTCCGCGACCGCACCATGAAGACGCCAACTAGCACCAGCGCCACGCCGGCCAGCTGCGCGAAGGACGGTTTCTCCGCAAGCAACAACGAGCCGGCGAACAGCGCGACGATGGGAGTGACATTGTTGAACACGGATGTATGAGCGATTCCAATCGTATTTATCGCGTAGGCCCAGACGAAATAGGAATACGTGATCGATAGCAGAGCGGAGTATGCAAGGCCCAGCCATCCGATCGCAGGAATGGCACGCCAGTTCTGAGCTGCAAGCCACGGTACCGACAGCGGCACCATGATCGCTGTACCCGTTACCATCGCGTAAACAGTCAGCCGAATTGGGCCATATTTCGGCAGCAGGCGTGTCGACTCGGCGCTCTGCCATGCCCAGCAAATCGCGGCGGCAATCATTAACAAATCCCCGACCCCAGAATCCACGAACGACAACTCGGTCCTTCCGAAGAGCACGATCGCTGCCGCGCCGGTGATTGACAGAATGATTCCCATCAGAACGCCCGCGCTGAAGTGCTCTTTCTTCATGGCTACACCGATAAGGAATGCGAACACGGGCGTCAATGCCATCAGCAGTGCAGCGTTGCCCGCTTTGGTCCGATCGAGCCCGAGCACAAAAAGGAATGGGTACACTGTGTTTCCTATAAATGCCAGCCAGATGATCCCCCGCACATCCTCGCGATGGATCCCGGCTTTTTCACCGCGCACGTTGAGAATGGCTAACATTGCGACAGAAGAAATCACAAAACGAACGGCATTGAACGCGATCGGATGAAAATAGCGGTACATCAACTTCATCAATGCGAAGTAAAACCCCAAATCAGAACAGCAGTCAAGAGCAGGAGATCGACCATGTAGCTTTTGCGCCGCACCACGCTCACACGTTAACATGCGAGTCGCAACGGAGAGGCCCATGCTGACGCGGGAATTAGATGCGACAGGCAAAAACGTTCCGGTAATCGGCCAGGGAACCTGGCAGATGAAGAAGAACGGGCTTGATGCACTTCGCATGGGCATTGATCTTGGAATGACGCACATTGATACGGCCGAGATGTACTCGGGAGCGGAAGAGATCGTCGGCGAAGCCATTCGAGGACGACGAAAAGAAATTTTTCTGGTTAGTAAAGTTCTGCCTTCGAACGCCTCATACAAAGGCACGCTTCGGGCCTGTGACGCGAGTTTAAAGCGGCTCAAGACGGATTACCTGGACGTTTATCTGCTTCATTGGTGGAGCGGTCCACACCCGATCGCCGAAACGATGCAGGCGATGGAAGAGCTCGTGGCGGCAGGGAAGATCCGGCATATCGGCGTAAGCAATCTGGATGTCGACCGGCTGAAGCAGGCACAAAAGGCTCTCACGCGAGAAAAGATTGTATGCAACCAGGTGCTTTACCATTTGCGTTCGCGCGGCATCGAGAACCGCCTGCTTGCATATTGCGAATCGCAGGGTATCGCAGTGGTTGGGTATTCACCTTTCGGGCAAGGTGACTTCCCGTCGCTGAATAGCAAACAAGGAAAAGCGCTTGCCACGATTGCAGAACGGCACGGGAAAACGCCTCGGCAGATCGCGCTCAATTTTTTAACTCGGCGTCCAAGCCTGTTCACAATTCCAAAGGCGAGCAATGTGGACCATGTTCGTGAGAATGCCGGCGGCACTGGGTGGGAACTTAACGCCGAAGACGTGCAGCTCATCGACAGCGTGTTTCCCGCGCCCTCGAAAGACGAGCCGCTCGATATGTTCTGAACTAGAGTAAATTTCGAAATTGGACAAATCCTGCATCTCAAATCCGAAATCCGAAATATCGAATTGGACTCTCGCACCGCAGACAGTCCAATTTGATATTTCGGATTTCGGATTTGAGATGCAGGATTCCTCCAATTTCGAAATGTCTTTGTCGATCGCTGAGTCAAGTATATGAAGGCCTTGTAATCCGGCACTCGAGACCGTGCAATATCTCTTCGGCCGGGCCTTGCAATGCAAGATCCAGCAGACGCGACGCGGGCGTCGACTCCACATTCACCTCGACGGTGTATGCGCCGCGGGCTTTGGCTTCGTGAACTAGTGATGCCGCCGGATACACTACCGCCGACGTCCCAACTGTTAAGAAAATGTCGCAGTCGAGTGCATCCGCCGAACGCCGCATAACGTCCGGATCGATTCCTTCACCAAACCAAACGACGCCTGGCCGGATCAGGCCACCACAATGCGGGCATTTCGGAGGAATTTCGGGAAACGGTACCGTCTCATCCAACCACCGTGCCGGAGAACCGCTGCAGTTGTTCGAGCACAACACTTCCCAAATCGAGCCGTGAAAGCGGATGACGTTGCGCGTACCGGCCCGCTCATGCAGTCCGTCCACGTTTTGTGTGATCAGCGTGAAATCTCGATATCGCCGGCTCCAGGCTGCCAGTACTTCATGTGCGCGATTCGGCTTCTTCGTGGACAAGATCTGTCGGCGCCAGTCGTACCACTCCCAGACTAACTTTGGGTCACGGTGAAACGCCTCGGGTGTGGCCAAGGATTCCGGCCGGAAATTCTTCCAAAGGCCATTCGGCCCGCGAAATGTCGGCACGCCGCTCGCTGCCGAGACGCCAGCACCGGTCAACACTGTAATTCGCGCGTCCGGGTGCAGCCGCCGGGCAAGTTGAACGAGCATGACCGATATTCTAAGCTGCTAAACATGCGATGAAGTTTGTAAAGAGGGAGATTCGATTATGGGACTTGCCGAAAAGACCTGTGTTCCGTGCCGAGGTGGAGTGCCTCCGCTGACAGCGGAACAGATCAGCCCACTGGCTGCTCAAGTGACGAACTGGCACGTGGTGAACAACCACCACATCGAAAGAGAATTCAAGTTCCCCGATTTCAAAACCGCTCTCGATTTCGTGAACCGGGTCGGCGCGATCGCGGAAGAGCAAGCACACCACCCCGACATTTACTTAGCGTGGGGAAAAGCTCAAGTGAAGATCTGGACTCACAAGATCGACGGCCTGACCGAGAGCGACTTCATCTTTGCTGCAAAGATTGATCGCGCACACTGAGGGCTACTTCGGTTTTGCGGCTCTCAACACTGGATAGAACTGCGTAAACACGTTGTCGGTTTCTGCGTTTTGTTTGTGGCAGGAAACGCATCCGGCGCTTGCGGGGAACGGTTCTGCTTTGTCCTTGTACGACGCGCCCCTTCCGTCGGAGAAATTAAAGTACGCCCAGCCGCCCGTGAACCGGCTGCTATCCTTCACCGATACTTCGAGGCCCATGAACTCCTTCTCATACGAGCCCTGGAGTCCGGGTTCGCGTTTAGTATCAGCCGACAACAGTTCCATGGCGAGCATGGTTCCTTCCGGAAACTTTCCGGTTCTCGTGAACTCCCGATATGCATCGGGCGTGATGTAGACATTGTGATACATCTCGCCCATGCCGCTTGCCGGGGCCTGGCTTTGCGCTGGAGGATTGGCCGCATAGCTCAGTCCGCGAGAACTTCCGACAAAAATCCACTCTCGATAATTATTTGGCCGCAGCAGTGTTGTTTTGCCTTCGAAGATAGGACCGGCGCTCTGTTGAGCCGCTGCGAGCCAGACCAACAGAAATATCTTTGCAATGTTTGCCATTATCAATGCACGGTAAGGGAACCAAGCTGGCGTGTCAATTGCTTTTAAGCGGCGTAGTGCTGCCACCGCAAGCGGCCGCGACGATTCCCAATACGACCAGAACAATCCAGCTCTTCACGGCGCTGATTATATCCCGTCTAAAAGGTAAGGAGTCGTCCTCCATGCAATCCGTTCTGGTGATTGGCGCCGGTCTGGCCGGATTGGCCGCTGCAGGCCGGCTGGCAAAAGCTGGTCTGCACGTCACGATCCTGGAGGCGCGCGATAGAATCGGCGGTCGCGTCCACACAATCCGAGACCAACGTCTTCCAATCCCCATAGAGCTTGGAGCGGAATTCTTGCATGGCAAGCCCAGAGAGATTTGGGACCTGGTTCAAGATCAAAACCTCATAGTCGGCTCGCTCGAAGGCGACAACTGGTGTTCGGAAAATCACACGGTGAAAAAATGTAATGACTTTTGGCCCCGATGGGAAAGAGTCGCGGCACAACTAAAGCGTGCCAAAACCTTTCCCGATCGAGCATTTTCCGAATTTGTCGATACGATCAAGCTCGATCCGGAGACAAAAAAATCGGCGATCGAATTCGTTCAGGGCTTTAACGCGGCGCGCGCGGACATGATCAGCGTTCAGTATTTGGCAAACGCGCAGGAAACCGCCGATCGCATTTCCGGCGACACACCGTTTAGAGTCTTTGCAGGTCTGGACACGATTGTTCAATTTTTCAGCCGGTTTGATTCAAATGAAGTAGAGATCCATCTGAACACGCCGGTTCGCGAAATCGAATGGAGCTCCTGTTATGTTCGCGCAGACACATTCGAAGCTGAGAAAGCAATCGTCACGCTTCCCTTGGGCGTGCTGCAGTCGGGAAATGTCCGATTCATGCCGGCGCTGAAAGAAAAGGACGCCGCCGCGCGAGAGCTGGTGATGGGGCACGTTGTTAAAGTCGTCTTGTGCTTCCATGGGGCGTTCTGGGAAGAGCGGGGCCTGACCAACTTGAGTTTCATTCACGCGCGTGGAGAAAAATTTCCAACTTGGTGGACCACGCGGCCGATTGCGACGCCGATACTGATCGGATGGGCGGGCGGGCCACCGGCAGAGGAGTTGGCGTTGAAAGGAACCGGCTTTATCTTGAACGCCGCGATTCAATCGCTCGCCAATGCATTGAAGTTGAGTACACGCTCTGTAGA
>QHXA01000228.1 GCA_003222755.1 Acidobacteriota bacterium | reverse complement strand
CGTGCGCTCTTGCGTGTCGACCCTTTCAATCCATTTGTGCGGAAGAATCTTGCCGAAGCCCTCTACATCACCGGACAACGAAACGAAGCAGAATACGAACTGGCCCGCGCGCTGGAATTCGAACCCAACTACGTGCCGGGCTACCTGACCATCGCCCGGTGGAAAAATGAACAGGACAATTCCGAACAAGGACAACAATACCTACAGAAAGCAATTGCCGTTGTGACGAAATACAAGGATTTTAAAACCAATGAACCGTATGAAGCGTTGCTGCTAGGACGGCCCACCGGAGAGCCGAAGTAGGCGCCGCTCAAGCCGGCGCTGCACGCCGGAGGCGTGTCAGGAAATATTCCTCGAGCGTGTACTTCCGGTTCGGTTCCGCGGACATGAGCGAATCCTAATGCATATCCGGCTTTGGTCCAAGGGCCCGGCGAAAGAATATGCGGCGGCCGTCAGGCGCCCCTTGCCAAGATCGATTTTTTCGGCCCTACAGCGGCCCCGGCGAGCGCCCCTGTTAAAGCCACTAGCAAAAGTTGCACCGGGATCATGAAACGGCCCTCTGCACTGTATGTCAGCGCAATGCCCACAATGTTCATGAACACAAGAAGGGTTATTACTCCAATGCCCGG
Source organism: Acidobacteriota bacterium (assembly GCA_003222755.1). Lineage (GTDB taxonomy): Bacteria > Acidobacteriota > Terriglobia > 20CM-2-55-15 > 20CM-2-55-15 > 20CM-2-55-15. The sequence goes on along the minus strand of QHXA01000228.1, from coordinate 10,473 downwards.
CGATCTTCTGAAGAGGAATGCTCCCAGTCCTCCCGCCAGCAGCACGCAAGAAGTAAAGGGAAACCCGCGCGGCCGCAGTTCCTGCCACACATGTAGAAACATCAGGCGTAAGACGTCTAAAGGGTGCTGCCGCATCCATCGCATTGTTAAACTCGAACGAAATTTTGCGAGCTGCGTCTCGAACGTCAGCGGATCCAAGTGCTGTGCCTGAAGTTCCTGCATGCCATCAACATTGTCGGACTTCCAAACGCCCCGGGACTCGAGGGCGCTCGGACCAAAACCTCCTGGCAGCCCGATCGCGGCCTGAGTTCCGAAAGGCATGAAATCTCTCGTGACGAGAATATTGCGAACCCACCAGGGCCCGATGACCAGCAAACACGCCAGGGTGCAAACTGCCTTAGAACGCCAGGCCCGCCTCTTTCCGGAGGAGTTTTCGCTCCCCGGCACCAACAACGCGATTGGAACCCACAGAACAAAGAAACTGCGCGCGGCGACGAGGGCGCCCAGGACAATGCCCAGTCGTGCGGCGCCTGCGATCGTCCATCCTCGCCGCGTGTTGCTGAGCCAGATCCAGGCTAAGAGCGTTACCAGGAACGCGGCCAGGGCTTCCGTCAAGAACCTTTGCGAGGAACCGATCAATTGTGGGCTTAACAACGAGAGGAACGTTGTCATCATCGCTGCCAATGAGCCGGCGAATCGGGCCGATATTGCAGCGGCAATCGCTACACCGCCGGCCATAATGGCGCAGTTGACGATGCGCCATGCGGCAAAATTCCTTCCGGCGAACTCATAGACAAGGGCCAAGAGGTAAGGCATCGCGGGCGGGCGGTAGGTCGTGGGGTAGAACTCGGAATGCCGGTTGAGCACGTCCTTATATATAGGAGACGCAAGATAAGGCCTGCGCCACTCCGGGTCGTCCCAGTCATGACCGAATCCGCGGCCGTGCCAGATATTGAAAGCAATGGAGTCGTAATCCTGGCCGTCGCCAAGCTCAGGCGGGGCCGTCAGGGTTCCGAGGATCAACGACGCCAAGACATAAGCAGCGAACACCCCCAGGAATATGATTGTATAGATGCGTTTCAAAGTGCCGTCTCCGGCCATCTGTCTTCGTGCCTTTTCTGGTGACACCCATCGTTGTTAGCGGAGCTTTTGCGAATAATCATCAATGGTGCGGCGGAGGCCATCTTCAAAAGGAGTGGCGGCGCGGAATCCGACTTCTTTCAAAGCGCGAAAGGTGTCGAGGCCTCGTCGGGGCTGGCCGTCCGGTTTGGCGGCATCCCAGATGATGCGGCCGGTGAAGCCGGTCAGACGGGCAATGCTCCGGCATTTGGTCCTTCAGGCTGTTCCGCCAAGCCTGACCTTGAAAAGGCCGATCACCGTCATCTTGAGCAGCATGAATCCATGTCGAAAGCGGCTGATGCTGGTAGCCCCATAAGTTCTGGCCCGATACCGGATGGGAATATCGATGATTCCCAGGCCGAGGATCGCAGCCGGAAAGAGGAGCTCGAAATCCCCAAATGGATCAAAATCGCCGAAATCCGCTCTCCACCGAACGATCCTCTGATAGTCATGTCGCGCAATCAGTTTGGTTCCACAGAGGGAATCGGCAAGCGGCGTATCGAGAACGAAGCTCAGCGCCTTGGCGAAGAAGATATTTCCGAGACGATTCAGGAAGCGCATCGCTTCGCCCTCCATTGGGTATACCAGACGGGTCCCGTTAACGAAGTCGGCGAGGCCCTGGCGATACGCTTCGTAGAAACGTCCGAGCATCTCGGGGGGCATGGTCAGATCCGCATCCAGAATTGTCAGCAGATCTCCGGTTGCGTGCTGGAAGCCCAGGCGCACGGCGTCGTTTTTGCCTTTGCCCGTTTGCTGAATGGCCCGGATTCGAAAACGAGTGCCGTACTCCCGGGCAACCCGCTGAATCTCCTCCCATGTCCCGTCGTTGGAATGGCCTTCGACAAAGAGGATCTCTAGCTGCGCGCCAAGGTCGGGCATACGTTTCAGCGCATTTTCAATATTGCCGCGTTCGTTCCGGGCTGGGATCACGATGGAAAGCGTCGGGGCTGTGGCGTCAGCAATGATTGGTCGAATGACCAGGATGCTCACCAATCCCATCCACCGGAATCCGGGAACAGTTGTCAGAATGGAGTTGATAAGATCGCCAAGTCCAAGCAGACGCCAAGGGAAATAGATTGTCGGGCGGATTCGGACCAGCTCAAATCCCGAAAGTCGCATAATGTTTTGCAGTGCGCCAACCGTGAGGAAGGTCGAACCAACAGGATCCTTTCGAACCCCCAACCAGTTCGCCAGCCGGTAAAGCCAGCTCATGTAGAAGTTGTAGACGACGACCGCAACTCGACTCGTTCTGGAAAGTCTTGGCTTCATTGAAGAGAGAAGCTCTTGAATGTCGAGGTGGTAGTTCAGCGTTCCATTCAAAAGGATTAGCGTGCGCCGGTCCATCTCATCGGAAAAATCGGGCAGTTCCTCGTTCTCGCGAATCCTCGCCTTTTTCGGGCAGTCGATAGCTTCGTACAAAAGGTTCGAATCGCGCGATGACGAACAAACTTCAATCAGCCGATCGTAATATCTACCGAATCGGGAGATCTCCTCCGCAACCAGACCGTAGAGGTAACGCTTCCAGGCCGGCGTTTTGCAGCGGATCACGGCGGAGGTCGCGGCGGCTTCTTCAATCATCACGCGGTAGAATAATGAGTCGGCATCGGCTTGTCTACTGATGTCGTGCTTCGGTTCAAGTTCCTCTCCTGAAACTGGACGGCTCGGCCGGCTTATGCGCTTAGGATGGGAGCTTTCTTGCCTTACCTGACTTCTACCCCGTTACAGAGACACGCATACGCGTCCCATGGAACGTTCATCGCGTGAGTTGACGGATCTTCATCTTGATTCCCTCATCGGTGGGGTCGATGAGAGCTGCCCTTTCGTAAGTCGCTAGAGCAGTCGGTGTATTACCTCGGGCTTCGAGAATGCGGGCCCACGAGAAGAGAAGTTGCGCGTCGGGAAAATCCGTATTCTGAATTGCGAGGCGATAGCTCTTCTCTGCCTGTTCGATCTTGCCTTCCATCATGAAACAATCGCCGAGAACCCAAAGGCTGTGCCATTGTCTAGTATCGTTGGTGAGGGCCTGCGCGACCAGTGGACGAACCCGTTCGCAGTTTCCATCGATTCTCATTGTTGCGCTGGCGAGTCCAGCCAACAGGGGCGCGCTGTTGGGCAGGATCCGAAGTCCGGCTTCAAATTGCTCCTTCGCTTCGGGAACTTTATCGACCCGGAGCAGCGCGAAGCCGTACCCCAATCGCGCCCGAGCATTGTTCGGCACGACGCGCACGGCGTTTCGATGAAACGTCAGCGTGTCCTGCCAGATGTAGTTGTGACCGATGCACAGCAACGCTGCGATGATGACAAACCCACCGGCTATAAGATGACGCGGTCCTCGATCTTGGATTCCTGCCCACAGCGCTCCTGCCAATAGCGCGAAGCCGAACATCGGGATGTACAAGAATCGTTCAGCCATCATCAGCGCGATCGGCATGATCCAATTCGACACCGGCAGCAACGCGATGAAGAAAAACAGGACGCCAAAACTGACAGTGGGCCGAAGCTTCGCGACACGCACCGCCAGAATGACGGTCGCTGCCACCAATGCAAGGCCCAGCCACGCGTCCCAATCTGCGAGACCGGCAACAGGTATCGAATTGAAATCATAATCGCTGGCAATCTCTACGGGAGCCAAGAGCAGCTTGCAGTATTCCAGGAAAACGCGGCCTGAGGTCATCCAGCGTTGGAAAAGGGTGAGTGTCCCATGCAGATACTGTCCGCTTGCCGGAATCCCCAGCCCGCCTAAAACATAAAAGCGCAGTCCAAGATAAGCGACCCCGGTTATTGCCAACACGGCAAGACGGCGCCACGATTCGACAATGTTCCGGATAGCTAGCTGCCATCGCGAGACGTTGCCGCCCATCGACACTTCAGAGCCAGCTTGGCTCAGCGCCAGTTCGAGTATCACAATCGCGGGAAGCGTGATCGCGCTTTCCTTCGCGAGCGCCGCTAGAAAATAAGCAACGGCCGCCAACCATGTGCGGCGTTTCCGGAACGCAAGCCAAGCCGAAAAGAACAATCCCGCAGCCAGCAGTTCGCTGCGGCCGACGATACTCACGACCGCTTCGGTCTGCACCGGATGGATCAGATACACCGCGGCCGAAGCGAGGGCCGCCGCTGGCGAACCCAACAAACCGCGCGCCAGCAGAAATACCAACCAGCCGTTGACGGCATGTAACAGTAGATTTGTGATTCGGAATCCGGGCGCCCAGACACCCCAAATCGGATACTCGAGTGAAAACGAGAAGATGTTTAGGTCCCCCCAATACGACTGAAACAGAAATTGCACGGGCTCGATATGCCGAATGCGTTCATTGGCGCCAACGATGAGAATGTCGTCGAGTATGAACGCATTCGTAATGGAGTTCGCGTAGCAAACCGCCACTAACAGCAGACAAAGAACGAGAACGCGGGTTGTCGTGTGGCCGTTATTGAACAGGTTCACCCGAGAATCCCGTTGGTGCGCGGCTTGCATCCGTCGAATAACGAATCACGTAATCGGGCCGAGTGAAATAGTCGAATCGGCCTGAGTTCGCAGTTTGAGCCGTTGCGCTTGCGGTGTAATCCAGAAATGGTGATGCAGTCTGGATCGTAAAGTTGTATCCGGCAGAAACACCGGTGTAGCGGTCGTCGAGCAGTCCCGCACTAACAAGTTGCGCCAAGGTTGCGTACTGTTGGAATGTCGAGATGTACTGAACCTCTGCCGTGTTGAGCGTTCGTAGATTCGTTACGGCATGGGATTCGTTGGCGGCTTGCCTGGAGCGCAGCAAGCTCGGGATTGCAATTGTGGCAATCAACAGAATGATTGCTACGACAATGAGCAGTTCCAATAATGAGAATCCATTCTCTTTTTTCATAAGTCGCCATTGCCGATCGGTTACGTCCTTTCCGGCTACTGTAAGTCTTGCAACCCGGCAGCCACTTCCTGAAACCCACGATTTCAGTGGTTTTGCGTGCTCGAACGCACCCGAAATGACAAATTTTCGTCACTGCATTAACGCGGATGGTCATCTGTAGTCGCCTGCCCTTCGCGTCTTATCGGCGTAAAAAAACTAAACGCGGCCCGGTGTCTTCCATGAGTACCAGGCCGCGTCAAATGGTGTCACAGACTCGAGATCCTTACTGCACGGGCGAGCCAGACATGCTGCCCGGGTAGCAGTGTCCACCGGGGCCGCCGCAACCTGTGTCAAGGGTAGAATAACGGATGACCGCATCCGGCAGACTGAAATACGCGTACCGGCCACTATTGGCGGACGTCGGGATTGCTGTCGCCGTGTAATCTGAAAGTGAAGCGACGATACCAAAGCTATATCCGGACACCGCAGTGCCTGAGAAGCGTGAGTCCAAAAGTCCAGCAGTGACAAGATCCGCAACCGTGCCGTAGTTTCCGGCGGCGGAGGACAAATAAGTCACTTCAGCAGTGTTGATCGTTCTCAGGTTCGAGACTGCGGCAGATTCATTCGCAGCCTGACGGGACCGCAAGAGACTCGGAATCGCAATCGTCGCGATGATCAGAATGATTGCGACCACAATCAGCAATTCCAAGAGCGAAAAACCGCGATTATTCTTCATTCAATTCCCCTCCATTTGGGAAGTTTCTTCCTCGATTGTTTGGGCAGCTGGGCTGACGTACAAGGATTCTGTCCAAACACCGGCCCCGCTGGTGCAACCGGGCAACCAATTCGCTGCTTCTCAGAAAGTCTGTGGGTTAGGGCACGCTTGCCGGGACGAAAGTGACAAATCCTGTCACTTGAAATGCGCAATTACGTCATTTGATCCAGCCGGTCCTGCTCGTATAGTGATAGCCGTGCTACGGGCCCTCGGAATCGAAACACGTCTTCAGTTGGCGATCACAATCTGTGTCATTTTGCTCATTGTGGTCACCACTCTTGGAGGAAGCGGTGGCGCGCCGTGGGCATTCTTCACTTACCGAACCCTTCTGATCGGCATTGCGATTCTCAGCGGGATAGGTTCGTGGCATGCGGATTTCAAAATGTGCCGCGTCTTTCTTCTGTCCACTGTTGTGTTGTTCGCGCTGATCTTAATTTCAGTCCTGCCGATCCCGGGTTCGCACTTCGAAGCATTTTATCTGTGGTTCAAGTACGCTTTCTTTGCCGCAGCGTTTTTGAACCTCGCGAACTACGCGCGATATCAGTCCGCTCGCTGGAGAGGATTGCTGCTCGCCACGGTCGTCGTTGTGAGTCTGGCGCATCTGCTGCCGGACCTGATTCTGAACCGTGCGCTAATCGTGGGCTTCTCCAGCAAAAATGCCAATTACTTCGCGACGTTTCTTCTAATTGGTTTGGCTGCCACGATCGCGACAGCAGTTTTCGCGCCCGCAACGCAGTGGCGTGTGGCTGCGGGAATTTCAGGAGCGGTGATTCTGTTCGGCATCTTAAAGACCTCGTCGCGAGGTGCGACCCTGGCGGTAGCCGCGATGCTTGCCGTTGCGGCCGTTCGGGCGCGCGGCCGCATACCGCGTCAAGTATGGCTGGTAATCGGAGTTGCGGGTTTGCTCGCAGCAATCCTGACGAGTCCGTACTTAGTCCGTAAATTCGTCGACCACGGCGAAATTGATCCATATAACTACGCCCGCAAGGAAATCTGGCTGAGTTCTCTGCACGTGATTGCACAGAGTCCCGTGCTCGGTGTCGGACTTGGGCAGTTTTTCCACGTGTCGAAACGTTTCACCCTGCCGGTAGATGGGACCGTAGCTCGCTATCTCAAGCGCGCACAAATAGCGCATAACGAATATCTGCAACATATCGCCGAATTGGGTATTCCCGCGGCACTGCTCCTGTTTTGCCTGCTCGCATATTTGGTTTACCTGGCATGGAAACGCGCGAATACGGCATGGCCGGACTTCCGGTGTTTTCATGAAGCAGCGGTTTTAACTGCAGTAGGAGTTGGTACGCACGCGGTCGTGGACAACTGCTGGACGATTCCAGTCACAGCTTCAAGCCTTGTGGTACTCGCACTGGCCGATCCACTTCCATTATCAAAAAAGGAAGCGCCGTATCGCTGGAAGAAGCCGCAGCTGGCATTTGCGGCAGCGGCAATTATCGTCGTCTATGTTTTTTCAACGGCCATACCCGGCACCGGTTTGTACTACAACGAGCTAGGCCATAGGGCCTATGACCGCGATGACTTCGCGGCCGCTGAGCGATACCATCTCGCAGCCATCCGCATTGTGCCGGACCATCCTCTGTTCCTCGATAACCTCGGCATGGTGTACCTGCAGCAATTCACCGAGAACAAAGATCCAAAGCTGCGCGAGCAGGCAAAAGAATATTTCCGCCGGGCCATGGAAGTGAGCCCGCAGTCGCTCGATCCGCACATCCATATGGAAACCGTGCTGGTTCGCTCGCTAACGGGAGACGCGGTACAGGATCGCGACCTTGATCGTGAAATCATTCAGGTGGATACGGAGCTTCTCAATATCGATCCGTTTGTTCCATTCCCGCGAAAGAATCTCGCCAGCGCCTACTACAGCCTGGGACAGTTCGATCACGCATTGCTGGAGTTACGAAAAGCGATCGAATACGAACCGAATTACGTCCCCGCATATTTGCAGATGGCGGCCTGGTACAGTGAACGCGGTGACCCCGCCGCAAGCGAGCGTCACACTGCGGCGGCGGTGAGCATCGTCCACAAGTACCAGAACTTTAAGCCGACAGAGCTTTATGAAAGCGTGCTGCTCGGTCGCCCCGAGCAATCATGGGGAGTGCACGCCGGCGATCTGAGGTAAGAGTTCCCCGCCCCTTCCACCTTCCGGTCACAAGGTACGGCGCAACCTCAATGCTCTCTTTCGATTCTCGGCCGGAACGGAGATTGCACTCCTCTTGTTAGGGGCGTACGCCATTGGTACGCCTCACGCAATCGAGCCAGATGGGGAGAAAAAATGAAAAATATCAAGCTTACTTGGATTTATAAGGTACTCATCGCAGTCGTCACCATATCAATTACATGCACGCTCCCGTTGGCCAGTGGTGCGACCGCGCTGGGCGGGTCTCAATCATCCGTAGGTGGCATCATTGACCCGGGCACGACGGTTCATGTGAGAACAAACGAGGAGATAAATGCTACAGACACCGATGGACGCGTGTTTTCGGGTGTCGTGGATCAGGACGTAATGGGCAGAAATGGGAGAATCGTGATTCCGAAAGGTTCGGATGTCGAGCTCGCTGTGAAGAGAGCTTCTGACAAGGACCTGGCGCTGGATCTGGATTCGGTAACGATCAATGGACAGCGCTATGGGGTTGAAGCGGAGCAGAACGTCATTACACCGGAAAGTAAGGAAGGCATCGGAGCTAACAAACGCACGGGCAAGTACGTGGGCGGCGGAGCGTTGCTCGGCGCAATCATCGGCGCCGTTGCCGGTGGAGGAAAAGGAGCAGCCATTGGTGCAGGCGCTGGAGCAGCGGCCGGGGCGGGCGCTCAGGTGCTTACCCGCGGCAAAACCGTGCATGTTCCCGCCGAATCGTTATTGACGTTCCGTTTGGCACAACCGCTGCGAGCGGGAATTGTCGATAACGGTTATACGAATAACGGAATCCATTATCATTCGCTAAACAGGCAGGACACCTACACGAGCGGGCTTCAAAAACCCGGCCATTACAGCGACGGCCGCGGGACAGTCTACATCGGAACGGATAAGAATATAAGCTGGCAAGGCCCGGAAAACGCGACCGTTTACGTTCAAGTCGACAATGAAGCTCCGAAACTTTTTGCTGCAGGCCCATCGGGTACACAGGCCGCGCCTTGGATCGAGGACGGTCACGTCTATACTTTCGTTCTGCGAGACGCGAAAGGAAACGAAATCGCGCGCGATCGCCTAGACCTGAGGTCGAGCAGGCGCGGCTATCGCCGGTAGGATTGTGCTTCGTCGGCTGTAGCCGCCGCTTTTAGGCGGCGCGGCCGCGAAGCGGCTCCTCCGCACCAAACGGCGCCTGCCTGTGCGGCCCGGGACGTCAGTACTTTTGGGGAGTGAATGGGAGGACCTCTTTCACCGAGTCCAGCGTAAGGGAAGTACCCGTAAACCTCAGTCTTATTTCTAGTGGCGGTCTGTCCGGGCAGCATCGGGCGGTGTGGGTGGAGTAGCCTGGAAGGGACTCAATGACGAGATCGCCATCGGTGCTCACGCCGTTGTACCCTCCATCCCAATATCCCCTATCCTTCAGGACTTTGGCCTTCACCCGCATGGCATTGAGCTTGATGATTCTGTTCCTTGCTGCTGCCAAAAGATGCCACTCTATTGCGGTTCCGGCTCCGGAATTTCTCAGAGCAACAACGACACCGTCCTTACCGCTGGAGCTTGTCACCTTTTCGATAGTGATGGCGTCTGACGGTCCACCCCCGTTATCGACAGTACCCAGGTCCTCAAAAGCGACTGACCATCCCGAACGCGAGCGGTATTTCAAGATCCGAACTCGTGTAGCGATGCTGTAACGGTTCGACTCGTCAGGTATGGCATAAGCTAAAACAATTTCATCTACCCCATCGTTCTCCAAATCCACACTCATTTGCTTATTAAGAACTGCATTTTCCGGAACGAACACACTGATATCCGGAGCCGCAATCGCTACTCTTTCTCGGGGCGTCTGCTCGCGCATACCCGCTCGCATGAACGACAAACTCGAGCTATAGACAAGTAAGAGTAAAAATGTCCAGAGGAGCACTTTCGGCAGGGGGTGTCCGCGTCGCATTCTTCTCGCCATCATTTCCAAAGCATGCCTCAAATTCGCGATTGCGGCTATTCTAGGCTGATAGCTCGAGGGGTTGATACCGCTTGATTATGAAATGTTATCCTGGACGGCGCCGCTGACAAATGACGCGACGGGTTCTAATCACGACATCGCCATTCGGTGAAGGTGATCCGAAAGCGCTTCGGTTGCTCGAGGAAGAAGGCATCGCTTACACGCTAAATCCGTTTGGGCGGCGGTTGCGAGAGCAAGAACTGGCGGACTTCATCGAACCGTACGAGGTGGTGATCGCTGGAACTGAACCGATCACCGAAGCCGTTCTCGATCGTGCTCCACACCTGCGCTTGATTGCTCATACCGGAATAGGACTCGACAACATACCTCTCGCCGCTACGCGCCGGCATGGCATCACGGTGACCTATACGCCATCGGCGCCTTCGCCGGCCGTAGCCGAATTCACGATTGGGCAGATGCTGGCGCTTTTACGTCATACCGTGAGTGCCGATCGGGGCATGCGGCAACGTCTGTGGCAGCGAAGGATCGGCCGGCGTCTCGGTGGACTGACGGTTGGCGTGGTGGGCGTCGGGCGAGTCGGGCGTTTGGTGATCAGACATTTGCAGGCCTTTAATCCAGTACGTATTCTGGCCAATGACCT
>QHXA01000227.1 GCA_003222755.1 Acidobacteriota bacterium | reverse complement strand
CCAGTTGTTCGGTCCGGCGAGAGGACCACCGCGCGCATCCTGCAGCACAATAAAGCCGGGGAGATTGGCGTTTTCCGAACCTAATCCGTAGGTAATCCAGCATCCCATGCTAGGAAAACCCATGCGGATCTGTCCGGTTTGCATTTCGTAAGTGGATTGCACGTGATCGTTCGACCGGCCTTGAAGCGAGTGGATGAAGGCAATCTCATCTACTTTCGTGCCGAGGTTCGGGAACAGCTCTGAAACATCCTTGCCGCACTGCCCATACTTCTTGAATTTGAAAATGCTGGGCATGATCGGGCCGGGCCAGCCTTGCCGAACCCGAACGTCGCCGCCCAATACTTGTCCGGCGTACTTCTCGAGGCCGGGCTTATAGTCGAAAGTATCGACGTGACTCGGACCGCCCGTCATGAAGAGCGAAATCACGGCTTTCGCGCGAGGCTTGAAATGTGGTGGTTTTGGGGACAGAGGATTTGAACCGATCGGTGGCGCGGAGCATGCATCGGCACCCGCCGCTCGGGCGCCTGCGAGGAGTCCCTCGTGCTGGAGCATTTGGGCCAAGGCCACTCCGGCTATACCGCCACCGGACTGAAATAGAAAATCGCGTCTCGGCCAGATCGTCTTCATTGCGATTACCTCACATATACGAATTCGCTGAGATTCAGTAGTACATCGGTGAAATCCAGAAGCGAGCCGCTTCCGATCAGATCCGAAGCCAGCGACAGTTCCTTTTCGGTCGGTACCCGCGTCAGCGCCAATCGATATCCCAGATCAATTTGTTTGGCGACGTCGTCACCGGCTTCCTTCTTGATGCGATCCGCAAACAATTGCGCCTGGCGCAACACGAATTCATTGTTCATCAACGTTAGTGCCTGCGTTGGGATCGTCGATACGTTTCGCGCACCGAAGGATACGCTCTGATCAGCCAGATCAAACACGTGCACCAACGGGAATGGCAGCGTGCGTTTGGCGTAAATATAAACGCTGCGGCGCCACACCTTGGGTCCGTCTTCCTGGTTTCTCCAAATCCCGCGATCGAGTGACTTGAGAAGCACTTCGTCGACATGCGGGAAGATCGGTGGACCGCCCATCGTCAGATCCAACGTTCCGGCAACCGCCATGATGCTGTCGCGGATGATTTCACCTTCGAGCCTCTGAATGTTGTGCCGCCACAGGTACTTGTTGTCCGGATCCTTTGCGGTACTGGAGGCATCCATGTAATCGGATGCCATTTGATACGCTTCGGAGGTCATGATCAGCCGGTGCATCTGTTTGATGCTCCATCCACGGTCTATGAACTCGACAGCGAGCCAATCGAGAAGTTCCGGATGTGTCGGCTGCTCGCCCATCTTGCCGAAGTTGTCGAGCGTCGAAACAATTCCGCGTCCGAAATGGTGGTGCCAGATTCGATTCACAATGACACGCGCAGGCAGTGGATTGTCGCGTGAAGTCAGCCACTCCGCGAATGCGAGCCGCCGGCCCGACGTGCGTCGATCGGCGGGCGGAAGCTCGGTTGGCGGATTTCCATAAGTGATGACGCTGAGGAAACCCGGCTTGGTGGGATATGCCTTGCTGTCTGGATCGCCGCGAACCAGGAAGTGCGACGACGGGACCTTGTAATTGCCAGGGCCGGGACCCAGCTCGATGAATTTCCCTGCGCCGACATACTCGAGTTCGCACTTGGGGCAAGCGCCTTTGGTGAAATCTCCGCCCCCAGGAGCGGCGGCTCGCCAATCTCCATCGGTGACGATATGAGCCATCGCGCCAGCCTTTGGGCGTGCCTTGTTGAGCGCGGCGATCTGATCATTCAGCTCTTTCTTCTTTGCCGCGTCTTCGGGCGGTATCACTTTATCGACGGCTGCAGACCTGATACTGACCGCGGATTCCAGCAATTGGGTTGCGAGCAGCTTCTCGCCAGGAGTCCGTTCGCTTTCCGGCTTCTCCACCGCGCGTACCATCTCAGGTGGATACTTCTTCCGGATCTCTTCCAAAGCGAGCTTGTCGTGGTAGGGTTTTTCGATGTCTTCGATCTTGTCGCGCAAGGCCGAAACCTTCTCGCCAATCTCAGTTATTGTCCGCATGTAGGCATCGGCTTGCTCCCGCGGACCCAACGGATAATCGAGCTCGACATAGCCGTAGATCGACGCCTCCATGGCGTAGTAATCCTTCTGCAGGATGGGATCAAATTTGTGGTCATGGCAGCGCGCACATTGAACCGTCAGGCCGAGCATGCCTTTGCCGATTGCGCCCAGCACATCATCGAGATAATCGAAACGTCTTTCCGGATTGTCGCGCTCGCGATTCTGAACTCGGGGGCCGGCTCGCATGAAGCCCGTCGCAATGAGGCTGTCATCTGTTCGATTTGGAATTTCATCGCCCGCGATCTGTTCCTTGATGAAAGTGTTGTATGGCTTGTCGTCATTGAATGACTTGATGACGTAATCGCGATACCGCCAGAAGTTCGGCCGATCGACGTCGTTCTGATATCCACCCGAGTCGCCATAACGCGCGACATCCAACCAATGGCGGCCCCATCGTTCGCCGTAATGCGGTGAAGCCAGCAGTTTGTCGATCACTCGCTCCCACGCGCCGGGAGCGGTGTCATTCATGAAGGCATCCGTGTCTGCCGGCGATGGGGGCAGTCCGATCAAGTCCATGTAGGCACGACGCAGTAACGTCAACCGGTCCGCTTTCGGCGCCGCTTTCAGTCCTTTATCCTGACGAGTCTTTTCCAAAAAGCGATCGATTGGATTTTGAAATTGCCTCGAGACCACAGGAACCGGCGCCTGGACAGGAAGCTTGAAAGCCCAGTAATTGCGGGCGCCCGGAGGAAGTTGCTTGTTTTCCAGTTCGGCCCATTGCGATACGTCGGCCGGTGCCGCTTTTGATGCAACGTCGGTAGCATCCCAGTGAGCGCCCTGATCGATCCAGTTCTTGATCTTTAGAATCTGCTCTGGCGCGAGCTTACCGCCCATCGGCATCGCGGGTTTGTCCAGACCGCCGATCATCCGATAAAGTCTGCTATCTTCGGCTCGCCCAGGAACAATCGCGGATCCCCTGGCGCCCCCCTGCAGTGCGCCTTCGCGCGTGGTCAAATTCAGCCTGGAACTCTGCATGGCCTGGCCGTGACACTTCCAGCAGTTTTGTTCCAGTACCGGCAGAATGTCTTTAGTAAACGATACCGGTTCTTGCGCGTTAGACCGTGGCACGGTCTTGTTAAAGCTAACCGCAATTAAGGAGAAGAAGATTCCCAGAACAATTCGCTTGCTCAAATCGGCCTCCGTTATGTCCGCTCCGGCTTCTGTATCGTCGGAATCCTATCGTTTCCGGTTGGGAATTCAAAATCTTTAAGGCGGTAAAATCCGTTTCCGATTACAACGGGAGCAAAACTGCCACATCACGGTGCAGGGCGGCAAGACCGGAATCGAGAGTGGCTAGGCGGCCATTCCGCCGGCGCGCCAGTTCAGCCAGCCATGCATCGGTGACCTGGGCGCTGCCTTGCAGATGGCGGTGCGGAACGTTCAGAAAATTGAGTGAATCGCCCCACCATTCGTGCTTCGGATGAGCGGCCACCCCCTTCAAAGCCTGCCACGTCGCCCGAGCACTGGTATCGGCCGCTGTTTTCATATGGACCCGCAGAAGGGTACCCTGCGTGAGGACACATGTGGCGAAGCGGTCCCGCTTCAGCCGGGAAAACCAACGGTGCACGCGCTCGTGATGGACATGGGAATCGATGATGAGAGCGACAACGACATTCCCATCGAGCAGCCACGTCACGTTTCGTCGTCCTCTCGTTCGATCCGCCGCACCGTGTCCGCCGTGATAGCCTGTCCCCCGCGCGAAATGACGAAGTGGTTGCGTTTTCTAGGACGAGTGGAAGGTCCAGAATCGTGTTTCGCTCCGACTTCCAGAGAGCGGCGCAGTAAACGGTTCACCGCCCCGCTGATGGAGCAGTCCTCGGATTTTGCCAGCGACTTCGCTAAGGCATACACATCGGGTTCCAGATTCACAGTCAGTCTCATGTGCCCATTTTGGTGCAGTGGTGCAGTGGTGTCAACCCGGTGCTCAGCGCGATATCTCTCGCCGATGCATGGGCGGCCGCTTTGGCGAAGACTGACCTCGCCCGCATCGTTACCGGAGATCCTGAGTTCAAGCCTCTCGAAGAGAATCACATCGTCCAGATCCTCTGGCTGCCAATGAAAGCCGTGCGCCAAAGTTAGCGAATCTCCGGCTCACTGCTTTCGAGCAACCCATTGTTCATACTTCCTCAGACCGGCACGCCTTCCAGCACCGCAATCTCCAGTGAAGTTGAAGCAATTCGATTCAAATGAAAGCCGGCTGCTTCGAACAGTGTCCGGTATTCGGACTCTGTTCGTTCGCGGCCGCCGGTCATCACGAGCATGTTCAGATCCATGAACTTGTGAAGGAACGGTTCGTTGCCTGAGGGTATGACTGCTTCAATCACGCACAGTTTGGCAGCCGGCAGCATCGCGCGACGGCAGTTTTTGAGAAGCGAGATACTCCGCTCATCATTCCAATCGTGAAGAACCCACTTCAGAATGTAAGCGTCGCCGCCTTCCGGCACATGCTCAAAAAAGTCGCCAGCCACCAGATCACAGCGATGGCTCAGCGCGTGGTCCTGCACATGGTGGCGGCCTAGTTCAATGACGTGTGGAAGATCGAGTACAACACCACGCGCTTTGGGGTTTTCGCGCAGGATTGAGGCGATCAGAGTACCTCTGCCGCCTCCAATATCAACGATTTTGCTGAAGCCCGAAAAATCATACGCATCCAAAACAGCGGGCTCCATGATTGCGGTCACCTCGGACATCGCTTGATTAAAGATCTGCGCGTGTTCGGGATGGCCGGCCCAATACTGCCAGTTCGGCATTCCGAAGACATGATCGAAGGCAATCTCGCCGGTCTCCAGGCTAAACAACAAATCTTCCCACGCGGGATAATGCTCTTGCCCTAACTCTGTTATTGCGAGATTGCGGAGCGAACCCGGCGCGCCGCTCTGAATGCCTGCCGTAATCAGCGTGGGTCCGAACCGTGCGTTGTCATCCTCGATAAGCCAGCCGATGCTGGCCAATGCGCGGAGCAGACGATATAACGATGGCGCATGCGTTCCCGTTCGTGCGGCAAGCTCTTCTGCGGTTTTCGGACCATCCTGAATCAGATCGGCAATTCCCAACTTCGCGGCCGCATACACGGCGCGGGCGGACCAAAATCCGGAAATCACTTGGAGCACCGCCGCTGCGGGTGATATGGACGGGTCCGGTGTAGACATTATGGAATCTCCTTTCGTCTGCTTATCATCGCTTCCGGGCCAGGATCAGACTTCGATAGCCAAAGCTTGGCGGGCGTTCCTCAATATCGGCGAAAACGTCAACCTCAGACTGCTCTGGGCGGGCCTCGGCGTATTCTTTCCCGCGCTGCGGTAAGCGAAGCCGCCTCGGCTTCCAGCCACGTCACACCGGCTTCGGGGTATGCCGCGATAGTCCGCGGATCGCGCGGAGCGTTGTTGCCGGCGTAGTACGTCATATCGAAGGGTCCTTGTTGCGTTCGATGTTGACGGATGTAATCCCAAATTGCCCGCGTTCCGTTGACCTTACAACCTGATGATGTTCAGCCATCCACTGGGTATTTCTGCAGCGGCCTGGCCCCATGCTTGCCGTTGTCACAGTTGCCCTTTATGGCTTTCCAATCTCGCTTGGAAGCCGCACGCTTCTCGATCTCGCGAGCATTGAAGATTAAGCGCTCAGAACAGCGTTTCTTAAGGCTGCGCGCTTCCACGCTTGCGCTTCAGCACGATAAACCACTTTATTGTTTCCGCTTTCGGGGCTGGGGAATTTTTTTCTGTTGGGCAGATGCGGTGGCCACTCGCTCGTATGCTTCAAACTTTCCTTCAACCCGCGCAAGCCGTTCGGAAAGATCGTGGCTCCGTTGCGCGAGCAATTTTACGTCTTCTGCGAGTGTTGCCACTTTCTCTTCAATCAGGATGACTTTCTTTAAGGATT
>QHXA01000226.1:16813-17199 GCA_003222755.1 Acidobacteriota bacterium | reverse complement strand
CGGCGGGAATACGGCCTCTCCTGTATTTTCGGGATTAAATCAGGGTAGTCGTTTACGAAATGATTCCCTTGCGAACGGCGTACAGCACGATATCGGCTGTGCTGTGCAGGTCGAGCTTCTGCATAATGCGGGTGCGGTGGGTTTCGACGGTGTTCGGGCTGAGATTCAAAATTCCGGCCACGTCTTTGTTGGATTTACCCTCAGCGAGCAATTGAAGGATTTCTTTTTCGCGTTCCGTTAGGAGATCGTAAGAATCCTGCAGACCTCGCTGCTGAAGCTGACGCATGTAGTCTTCGAGAAGTGTGTCTGCGATTGCCGGGCTGAAGAAAGGTTTGCCTTGAGCGACGACTTCGACGGCGCGGTGCAGATCCACGTCTGCGCTGTCC
>QHXA01000226.1:15158-16793 GCA_003222755.1 Acidobacteriota bacterium | reverse complement strand
CAGCCAGGGTCCGCATCAAATATGTCTCATCCGAATACATGCTCAGGATGATGACGCCAATTTGAGGATTTTTTTTCACCAACTGCGTTGTGGCTTGAATGCCATTGAGATTGGGCATGGCGATGTCCATGATGACGACATCGGGAAGAAGTTCCTCGGCCATGCGGACGGCTTCACGACCTTCGGTGGCTTCGCCGACGACTTCGAAATCACTGTTCTGCTCCAGTTGGAGCCGCAGGCCTTTGCGCACGATGCCGTGATCGTCTGCGATCAATATGCGGATCTTCTTCAAGCAACAACCCCAGCCGGCAGTTCGACTCGAATCGTCGTGCCGCCGCTTCGATTGGAGGCTATGACGACGGTTCCATCGAGTTCTTGCACGCGTTCCTGCATCCCAAGCAGGCCGAGACCGCCGCGTGCGGCATTGGCATTAAAGCCTACACCGTTATCCTGCACGATTACCTCGACACCGTGTTGGTCAGCGCGCAATGAGACGAGCACGTGCTTGGCTTTGGCGTGCCGAGCGCAATTTGTAAGCGCTTCTTGCACCACCCGGTAAATACATGTGCGCTGCGTGTCGCTGAGGTAGTCGAGCGATCCATCGACGCGTACCGTAGCAGGAACGCCCGTGTGGCGCGAGAATTCGCGGCCCTGCCATTGAAGAGCAGCTTCGATTCCGAGATCGTCGAGCATGGAGGGACGCAGGCCCATGGCAAGATCCCGAATGGCGCGCATGGCGTCCGCATTCAACCGCTTTGCTTCCTCGATCCGGCTGTGAAACGCGTCGGAGTTTCCGTTTCGCAATTTTTCCAGATGTCCGAGTTCCATGCCCAGCGCAGTCATCATCTGACCCACTTCATCATGCAACTCACGAGACAAAGCGCGCCGTTCCACTTCCTGTGCCTGTACAAGCCGGCGCGAAAGACGGCGGAGGTTGTTTTGAGTTTCTTCGATCTGCCTCCTCTGCTCGTCATGTTTTCTTTCGAGGTGAGCAACCCGCCGAGTCGTCAGGACGGCAACGATAATTCCCAAGCCCAGCGTGAAGGCCATCATCCGCAGCAGGAAACTGTGCAGCACTTGCTGGCTCGCCTGCAGGCGCTGGCGCGCGCGAGAGAGATTTTCGTCGTTGATTCGTGCCATTTCGCGGGCGAGATTGACCACTGCCTGCCGCCGGGGTAAGACCTTGTATCTGAGAAACGCCGAACCCCTCACGGACTTTTCTTGAGCAGTCCAATCGAATATCGGATCGAGCGAATCCCAATAGCCTTCGACTTCTTCCTGCAAGCGTGCGAGGCGCGGGCTGTCATTTTCGCCAACCAATTCGGAGAGATGATCGAGACGTTGCTGAAGCGAATCCCGCGTGTTCAACAACTCCTGGCGATGGCTCTGCACGTTTTCCGATGAGGGATCGAGCAGGTAATCGCGAACAAGAATGTCCGCAAAATAAAGCTCGGTGACGATCCCGCGGCGGAACGCTTCAGTTTCCAGATACGATTCCTGTGCGCTCTGCACTTGAGCATAGATCGTGTCCGCCCTGCGGAGAGCCCCAAAGCCGAGCACCGCAATCAGAACCACCAGGATGCTAAAGCCGATTGCCAATACAAATGATGAACGCGAGTTCATGGTTACCTCGTT
>QHXA01000226.1:13365-15032 GCA_003222755.1 Acidobacteriota bacterium | reverse complement strand
ATTCGAAGTCCGATGCTCTATCCAGCTGAGCTACGGGCGCGTGCTCTCGATTCTAGCAGAAGCGGGGAGCCAGAGTAGCTGTGGTAACTTATAGGATTCTGAACCAAACGAGGCAGCACTCATGCGAAACATGGTCATCATTGGCTCGGGTCCCGCGGGCCTGACGGCGGCCGTCTACGCGGCGCGCGCGAATCTGCAACCGCTTCTTATTGAAGGCAAGGAGCCGGGGGGACAACTGACGCTGACCACGCTTGTCGAAAACTACCCTGGTTTTGCAGACGGAATCATGGGACCGGATTTGATGGATGCCATGCGAAAGCAGGCACAGCGGTTTGGGGCCGAACTCGTCAATAGTCACGTTCATGCAGTGAAGCTGAAGGAACACCCGTTCCGTGTCTACTACGGCGATCAGGAGGTTCAGACAAAAACAGTCGTGATCTCCACCGGCTCGTCGGCAAAGCTGATCGGCCTGGAAACCGAACTTCAATTAATGGGACATGGCGTCTCCACATGCGCCACCTGTGATGGTTTTTTCTATCGCGGCAAAGAAATCGCAGTTGTTGGAGGTGGAGATTCAGCAATGGAAGAGGCCACTTTCCTGACGAAATTTGCGACCAACGTTTCCGTGATTCATCGGCGCGACGTCCTGCGCGCATCGAAGATCATGCAAGATCGGGCCATGAAGAACCCTAAGATCCACTTTACTTACAACACAGTCGTCGAAGAAGTTCTAGGCACGAAGCAAACGGGTGTCACTGGGCTGAAGCTGAGGAACGTGAGGAGCCGCGATTTATCGGAGTTGCGGGTCGACGGCCTCTTCGTGGCAATCGGTCACAATCCGAATACCGAAATCTTCAAAGGGCAAATCGATCTCGACGAGAGGGGCTATATTAAGACTCAGCCCGATTCCACCCGAACCAATATCCCTGGCGTCTTCGCCTGCGGCGACGTCCAGGATCCGGTTTTCCGGCAAGCGATTACCGCGGCCGGAAGCGGCTGTATGGCCGCCATGGAAGCTGAGCGTTGGCTGGAACATTGAGACTTTCACTGCGGTCTATGCCTGGGGACGCGCACGCCGGAGGCGTGCAAGTAAATTAGCCGGGGGTTAAGCGAGCCGCAGTGAGCGCAACCCCCGGAGTTGTTTCAAGCCAAAGGCGGCCGCACCCTGGAAAGCTGCGAGGAATTCCTCGACACCCTTTCAGGGTGCGGTTCCTAGCTTGGTCATGCGGTCCAGGGGTACGCAAAAAAACGCGTACCCCTGGCTAATTTCCCAGCACGCCTCCGGCGTGCGCAAAATGTCTAAAGTTCACACATGGACGAGAGGATTTTTACATTGGCCGAGGCGGAGAGCTTATTGCCGCGCCTTCGCTTATTGCTGACGCGGATTATTGAGGAGTGGAACCACATCCGAGAACTCAATCCGGAGGTCCAGAAAGCTCGGGACAAGGCGCCCTTCGACGGCTACAGTAAAGTTGGTGTGGAATATGTGGAGTCCGTTTCGCATCTCGTATCCTTGATTCATCAAATCAAAGATATGGGGGTTTTGCTGAAGGACGCGGATAAAGGCCTGTGCGACTTCCCCTATATGCGGCACGGCCGGGTCGTCTACTTGTGTTGGCAGCTTGGCGAGGACACGATAGGGTACTGGCATGATATCGAGACCGGAT
>QHXA01000226.1:0-13334 GCA_003222755.1 Acidobacteriota bacterium | reverse complement strand
ACAGACAGATGAACACATGGACCGCATCCTGATATCCTCGATCGACTGCGTGGACGCTATCGGTGTCACTCCGGAAGAACGAACGATCAGACAACGCCTCTCGATCGATGTGGAGGTCTGGACGGATGCAGCCCGTGCTGCCCGTTCCGATTCGCTGAAGGACGCGCTGGATTATTCCAAGGTCGCCACGCTGGTGATGGAGGTCTGCCGGAGCCGGGATTTTCACTTAATCGAGACTCTGGCGGAACTTCTGGCTAGCCGGATACTGGCCGATTTCCCGACGCCGGAGGTCCGAATCCTCGTCCGAAAAATGTCGCCAGTGGTGGAACCGCGGGTGAGTCACGTTTCCATCGAGATCGCTCGTTCGCGCTAATCCGTTCGAAAATTTGGTAGTTGCCGGAGATTTGTGTTGAAGATGCCAAATTCGTTGAGCTATTCTTACCCCCTCGTTTCGATGGCCAGCTCCAACGGCCTCCGTAATCTCGACAACCTGTACAATCGCGCCCTATCGTAAGGAGGTAGCTTGTCTAGTTCGGAAGAAACTTTGGTCGATGCTCCTCAGACCGACTACGCCGCCCGAGCCCATGTGAAAACGAAATTCAGTAAGCGCGTCATGAAGTATGTCGACGCCGCAGTCTGCTATGGGGCTGGGTTGGCCTTCAATACGGTCGAGTACTTCAACCGCTTCAATCCCAACCCGGCATTCACGCCGAAATGGACAGAAAAGCCGCTTTTGAAGTCCTGGCAAAAAACCAAGCCCGTACTGGGATGGCCGCGGCAAACCGATTCGCTCTGCCCCCAGTGTGTGAGGGAAGCTCGTGAAGCCATCACGAGCGGCAAGGCGGATTGGACGAAGCTCCTTCATGAGAAAGTGGGTGAGGTCAAGGCCAACATCATCGAGCGAAACGGCCAGGTCTGGATGGTGAAAGATTGTCCACAACACGGCACGACCGAAGACTTAATGGCAATCGACGTCAAGTTCCTGGAATGGATTGAAAAGAACTTCCCCGGCCGCGACATTCCGGCCCACGCCGATAAGGACCTTCACAATCACGGCAGCAGCACGATCCGGCACGGCCGCGGCGCTGTTCTGACCGTCGATCTCACGAACCGCTGCAACATGATGTGCGATCCCTGTTTCATGGATGCCAACCAGGTGGGCTACGTTCACGAGCTGACCTGGGAGGAGATCATGGAGATCATGGATAACGCGATAAGGATCAAGCCGCGCCGCCAGATGTCGATCCAGTTCTCCGGCGGCGAACCGACCATGTCGCCGTATTTTCTAGATGCCGTCGCCTATGCGCGCAAGCTCGGCTACGCCAGCGTGCAGGCCGCAACGAACGGAATCGAGTTCGCAAAGAGTAAAGAGTTTGCGAAGAAAGCGGCTGAAGCCGGACTGCGGTATGCATACCTGCAGTTCGACGGTATCGGCAACGATGCGAATAGCCACCGGCAGATCGGCAACCTCTTTGATGTAAAGCTCCGCGCCATTAATAACCTGCATGAGGCCGGCGTGGAGATCATTCTCGTTGTCACGCTCGTCAACGGCATCAACAACGACCAGGTGGGCTCGATCATCCGCTTCGCGATGGACAATCCCAAGAAGATTGCCTTCATCGCCTTCCAGCCCGTTTCCTTCACCGGCCGTGATGAAGACATCACCCCCGATCGTAGGCTGCGCCAGCGTTATACGCTATCTCACCTTGCGAACGACGTGAAGTCGCAGGTTGGCATCACCGAACCCACACGCGACTGGTTTCCGTTATCGATGATGGGAGCGTTTGCCGACTTCGCCGATCTCGTCCACGGCCCAGGCGCCGACTGGGGACAGGTCAGTTGCGGCTGCCATCCCAACTGCGGTGTCGGAACGGCGATGATGATCAATAAAGAGACCAAGGAGTTTGCGCCGGTTCCGCAGTTCCTGAATATTCCCGGTCTCGTGGCCGACATGCAAAAAATCACGGACTCCGGGCGCGGTAAATGGTTCTCCAATGCGATGATGGGCCTAGCGCTCTTGAAGAATTACAACCCGTTTGGCGCCCCACCCAGCCTGACGCTACTGGATATTATGAGGAAGTTCGACAAGTCGTTCGGTCTTTCCGGAAAGAGTTATGGAAAGGTCTCGGGTGATCGGACGGTCGAAGACATCCAGAAGCGGCGCAGCGACCCCTGGAATTTCCTGTTCGTCGCCGGAATGTGGTTTCAAGACCTGTTCAACTACGACTTCCGCCGCACCGAAATGTGCATCATTCCTTATGCGACGCAACTGGGTGAGATCTCCTTCTGCGCCTACAATACCGGGATCGGCTGGCGGAAGATCATCGAAAACATGTACAAGACAGCGACGGTCGCCGAGTGGAATAAGAAGTATGGAAAGCATGGCGTTTACGCCGGCGGCCATGCGGTCCCGCTTGACAATTATGATCACAATCTGGTGCTGAATCCTGCGGATGTCGCTCGGGTCCGTGAACGTGGCGAGGAGCCGCAGACTGCGGCCGAGGAAGAACGCATTGCCCGCCAGAAAGCCCGGGAAGCTGAGAAGATGAAGCAGATGATGCAGGAACTGACGTTCGGGAAAAATCTCGGCGCCAATGAAAAAACGGAACTGGTGAAGATTGAGCTAACCCACAGACGGTAGGAAGTAGCCACAAAAGGCACAAAATCACAAAAGGTATTTCCTTTTTGTGAATTTTGTGCCTTTTGGCTATTAAATTCCCAGCGTTTTGCGCCCTGCTTCGGAAATCCGCTGCGGCGTCCAAGCCGGTTCCATCACAATCTGCACTTTCGGGTTGGGGAATCCTGCGTCGGTCAATTTCGTCTTGATGTCGTCAGCGATTACAGAGCCTGAAGGGCAGGCGGGCGAAGTGACTGACATTTTGACATGGACTCCATCGGTGTCGGCTTTCACCTCATAAATCAATCCGAGGTCGACCACGTTGAGCGGAATTTCAGGGTCATAACATTCCTTCAACACTTCATAGACGAGGTCTTCCTGCGACATCTCGGCCAGGCGCGGGTCCCGTGCCTTGGCCGCGAGGGCATCGGCGACGGTCGCTTCCATTACCCTAGTCGATTCTGCGTAGATCCTGGCGTCTTCTTCCTGCGCTTGCTGTGAATACGATGGGGTTATGGTCGACTGCCGGCGGACGGCGAAAACAATTCCGACAATGATCAGAACAGGTACGGCGAGGAGCAGATAGATCAACACGATCATAGATTTTCACCAGTAAAGAGCAGGAGTTCAAGGCTATAATTTTTGTGTATAATGTGCGCTTGCACCAACGGCTAGATTCCAGTCGATAACTCTGCTCTAAAGGGGTCCAAAAAAAGATGTCTTCTGCTTCACCGAAAGCTTTAGACCAACCTACCGTTGAGATAGCAACCGGAACTTATCGAGTAGCCAGCACTCTCATTAAAGTCCAAACCGAGGGCCGCGAGGAACTCCAGAACCTGACCGGCCTCGTTCGCGATTTCGTCAAATCGTCTGGCATTCGAGCGGGGTCCGTCATTGTATCTTCCCTGCATACGACTAGCGGTGTTTTCATCAATGAATGGCAGGATGCTCTGATCCACGACGTGAAAGCTTATTTCGCTCAGGCAATTAACAAGGACGTGTACTACCGGCACAATGATCCGGCGTGGTCGGACTGCGATCGTCACAATGCGGATTCACACCTGCGGTCGCTGATCCTCGGGACATCGCTGGCCTTACCGGTTGCGGATGGCGATGTGGTGCTCGGTGAATGGCAAAGCATTATCATGGCCGAGTTCGATGGACCGCGTGAGCGTTCGATTCGGATTCAAGCGATGGGCATAGGAGAAAAGTGATATGGCAATCATGTTAACGAAGAAGGCGGAAGACAAGGTCAAGGAAATCCTGTCCGAACAACCGGAGCCTTACGCCGGTCTGCGCATCCAGGTTGTGGGCGGTGGTTGCTCCGGCTTTCAATATCGCATGGGGTTTGACAAAAACTTCAACGACCAGAGCGATCAGATTTACGAATTCGATGGTTTGAAAGTCTTTGTCGATAAGCAGAGCCTCCTCTATATGGATGGCGCCGAGGTCGACTATATCGAAGGCCTGCATGGAGCCGGTTTTAAGTTCAATAACCCGAATGTCGCCGGATCTTGCGGCTGCGGTAGTTCATTTAGCGTGTAGAAACTATAAATGGTCCATGGACCATTCAACATTTTCTCTTCCGGGGGAGCTTCATTGCTGAGAGGGTCCCAAAAGGGATCGACCCCTAGAACCTGATTCGGATAATGCCGACGAAGGGAGTATGAAATGAGCACTTCGAAACTCGAATTTAAGGATTCTGCCTACCTCGACACTGCGTTTCCCGCCAGCGAACGCATCTACATCCAAGGCAAGCTGCATCCTTCGGTCCGCGTACCTTTGCGCGAGATCTTGACCAGGGACGGCGCGCGGCTGCGAGTCTACGACACGAGAGGTCCGTGGGGCGATTCCCAGCAGGTGTGCAATGTAGAGCAAGGATTGCCGTCATTACGTTTGCAGTGGATTGTGGAACGCGGCGACACCTTGGAATACGAAGGCCGTGAAGTTCGTCCGGAAGACAATGGGTATCTCAGCTTCAAACACGCTGAGAAGAGTCAGGGCCGCGTGCGGCATCAGGCATTCGCGGGTCTGAAGCGGAAGCCCAGGAAAGCCGCAAATCGTGGCGCAGTGACGCAGCTGGGTTATGCGCGCCGGGGCATCATCACTCCGGAAATGGAATTCGTGGCAATCCGCGAAAATCTCGGTCGAGAGCAGGCATTTCAATTCGCTTCCGACGACCGGTCGAGTCTTTGTTTCCAGCATTCCGGCGAGTCTTTCGGGGCGAGCATTCCGAAATACATCACGCCGGAATTTGTTCGCGACGAGGTCGCGCGCGGTCGAGCCATCATTCCCGCAAATATCAATCACCCCGAATCCGAACCGATGATCATCGGCCGCAACTTCCTGGTGAAGATCAACTCCAACATCGGCAACAGCGCGATCTCGAGTTCCATCGAAGATGAAGTCGAGAAAATGCGCTGGAGCATCACCTGGGGAGCAGATACGGTGATGGATCTGTCCACCGGCCGCAACATTCACGAAACTCGCGAATGGATCTTGCGAAATTCGCCGGTGCCGATCGGGACAGTTCCCATTTATCAGGCGCTCGAAAAAGCAGGCGGCCGGCCGGAAGAACTCACCTGGGAGATGTATCGGGACACGCTGATCGAACAGGCCGAGCAGGGCGTGGACTACTTCACGATCCATGCCGGCGTTCTCCTGCGCTACATTCCGTGGACGGTAAATCGGCGTACCGGAATCGTCAGCCGCGGCGGATCAATCATGGCCAAATGGTGTCTCGCGCACCATCAAGAAAGTTTCCTGTACACCCACTTCGAAGAGATCTGCGAGATCATGCGCGCCTACGATATCTCATTCAGTCTTGGCGATGGTTTGCGGCCGGGCTCGATCGCGGATGCGAATGATGAAGCGCAGTTGGGTGAGCTTGCGACATTGGGTGAGCTAACCAAGATCGCCTGGAAGCAGGACTGTCAAGTCATGATCGAAGGTCCCGGTCATGTTCCAATGCATTTAATCAAGGAAAACATGGAGCTTCAATTGAAGCTCACGCACGAAGCTCCGTTCTATACGCTGGGCCCGCTGACGACGGACATCGCGCCCGGCTACGATCACATTACCAGCGCGATCGGCGCCGCCATGATCGGCTGGTACGGCACGGCAATGCTGTGCTACGTCACCCCAAAAGAACACCTGGGCCTCCCGAATCAGAAGGATGTCAAAGATGGCGTCATCGCATACAAGATTGCCGCCCATGCGGCCGATCTCGCCAAGGGTCATCCCGGCGCTCAAGAGCGGGACAATGCGCTCAGCAAAGCGCGATTCGAATTCCGCTGGGAAGATCAATTCAATCTGAGCCTTGATCCCACTACCGCTAAAGATTTCCACGACGAGACGCTCCCTCAAGACGGCGCGAAGCTCGCGCATTTCTGCAGCATGTGCGGACCGCAGTTCTGCTCCATGAAAATCACCGAAGAAGTGAAGCAAGCGATGGATCAGAAAAGCGTGGAATTCCTGAAAGCCGGCGCGGACATCTACGTGAAGCACCCTGGAGGGGTGCACGGAGATTGAACATTTTGGGCGTACGTTCTGCACGATAAACGCGGTGCTTCACCTCGCCTCGGCGTCGTACGCAATCTTGCCGCCGACGATCGTCATGACGGGTTGAATGTCTTTGATCTGATCGGCGGGAATCGTCAGGTAATCGCGATCGAGGACCAAAAAATCCGCCAACTTGCCGGCCTGAATCGAACCGAGATTGTTTTCCTGGAATACCAGGTACGCGTTTTTCCGTGTATGGGCGATCAACGCATCTTCTCGGCTGATGGTCTGCCGGAGGACTTTCGTTCCTCCAACCATTTTGCCGGTGACAGCCCACCATAGAGTCGTAAAGGGAAGGATCTGATTCGCCCTGCTTCCATCGCTACCAAAACCCCAGGTGATGCCGCTGTTCTGGATGGTGCTTAGCGGCGCCATGTCGTATGCGCTCTCTCCAAAAACCCGATGGTTGATTCCTCCATTGATCACGGCCCATGGATTCACTGCGGCGTACATGCCCAACTCTCGCATTCGCGCAGCCGATTCCCGTGCGCGAGCACCCATCGGAGATTTTTGATCGGGTACTCCTTGTTCACGGCTTCGATCTGGTCAAGGAACGCATCGATCGTATCTTCGAGTTCAGCGTGTACATGCAGAGGCAGGCGAGCCTTTGCGATTTCCGTGATGATCCTGCGCCACAGCGCGAGCTGGTCGGGTGTGGGATCCGATTTCACCAAGAACATCGGGTCGTGAAGTGGACCATACACGCTCTCTCCAAAGAATATGTGATCGATGTAGTTGGTTCCTTGAAACACCTTCATCTGAGCGATCTGCGGAAGCGCGCGATTGACCTGCTCCGGGGACGTGCCGGTGCCCACACCGGTAATACAAAACACTCGAACCGTAAGTTTTCCTTCATCGGCCAATCGACGATACACAGGCAGCAACTCCTGCTCGCATCCGGCGCTGCCGAACGTGGTCAGGCCGGCTCGATTCAGGTCCTGCAGCATGGCGCGAGTGCTGGCCTCGATCTCGTTCGGCGGCGCGACAGGAAGTTTGGCGGCAACCTCGCGAACACCTGCTTCTAAAATCCTGCCCGTCGGCTGGCCGCCGGCGTCGCGGACGACCCATTCGCTTGTCGACGTCTTGCCGTCGAGTCCCAGCATCTGCAGGGCCCGGCTGTTCAGATACGTTTCGTAATACGACGCCTGCAGCAATATGGGGTTTTCGGGTGCGACCTCGTCCAACTCGTCGCGCGTGAAGGGCCGCTTATCATCGGCAAATTGATCGATGGTCCAACCACCCAGGTTATAAATCCATTCACCGCGATGGATTGTTTTCCCTCGAGCGCGGAGCATGTCCAGCGCTGCTTTTCGGGATCCGACGCCATCCCACCGCACCTCCCATTTCCACGTCGCGCCGGCACGAAGCAGATGCATATGGTTGTCGATCAGTCCGGGAATCACCGCGCGTCCACGCAGGTCAATGCGGCGCGTATTTGAGCCGGCAAGAGGGAGAATCTCAGAATTTGCGCCAACTGCCACGATGCGCTCGCCTTTGATGGCAATTGCTTGGGCGACGGAAAACCGCTCGTCTACGGTAATGATCTTTCCATTCGATAGAACCAAATCGGGCGCCGGTTGCTGCGCGGCGACGAGCCAGGCGGCGGCCATGATCGCGAGCAATGAGAGCGAGACCTTCATCGATCCTCCTTCGAACTGTAGCTCCCCCGGAGTTTAATTTGAAATGTCGTTCGGCGACAGGGATAATCGTGGCACGCGATTTCAGAGGTAAAGGAGAGTCGCCATGAATGCGTTTGCCATACTTATTGCAGCGTTTGTGATAGCCGGATTGCCTGCCCCGCAGTGGTTGAAGTACCCCACACTCGGGATTCCGCGGACACCCGAGATTCCGCGGACACCCGACGGCAAACCGAACTTGTCCGCGCCGGCTCCAAAGACCGCAGACGGCAAGCCGGACATATCCGGCTTATGGCAGCCGGGCGCCGGATACGTGGGCAACATCGCGAAGGACTTGAAGCCTGAAGATGTTCCGTACCAGCCGTGGGCCGAAGCTTTGTACAAACAGCGGCGCGAGACCAACAGCAAGGATGATCCGACCGCGCAGTGCATTGTCGGCGGGGTACCGCGATCCGATCTAGTGCCCTATCCTTTCAAGATTCTTCAGCTGCCGAATGAAGTGGTGATTCTCTATGAGGCGGTTCACTCCTATCGGCAGATTTTCACGGACGGCCGCCCGTTTCCAGAAGATCCAACCCCGACCTGGTTCGGTTATTCCGTCGGGCATTGGGAAGGAAATGACTTTGTGGTTGAGACCACAGGTTTCAATGACAAAGGATGGCTGGACAATTTCGGCAAGCCCGCAACGGAAGCCCTGAAGGTGACGGAGCGCTTCCGCCGTAAGGACTTTGGCCATATGGATATTCACATCACCATTGATGATGCGAAGGCGTACACGAAGCCCTGGAACGTGACCCTCCCGCTCACATTTGCAGCCGACAGCGAGCTTCTGGAGTACATCTGTAACGAGAACAACAAGTATTTTGGGCTGGAGATTAAGTAAGAACTATTTCGAATCGATCACGAGTTCGGGTTCGGAGATAACGACACGCGTGTAAGGCGGCACAGAACGCGTGAGCCATACATTCCCGCCGATTACGGACCCACGGCCGATCACGGTTGAACCGCCGAGGATCGTCGCGCCAGCATAGATTACGACATCGTCTTCAATAGTTGGATGGCGCTTCTTTCCGCGGATCATGCGGCCTTCATCATCCATCGCGAAGCTCAGGGCGCCGAGCGTCACGCCCTGGTAGAGTTTGACCCTGTTGCCGATGTTTGTTGTCTCGCCAATAACGACGCCAGTTCCATGATCGATGAAAAATCCCGAGCCGATTGTCGCGCCAGGATGAATGTCGATGCCGGTAATCGAGTGCGCATGTTCGGTCATGATACGCGGCAGGAGCGGGATTCCCTGTACGTGCAACTCGTGAGCGAGCCGATATACGGTGATCGCAAATATTGCCGGGTACGCGAAGATCACCTCGTCAATGCTTTTGGCCGCCGGATCACCGTCAAAACCGGCTTGCACGTCTTCAGAAAGGCGGCCTCGTAAGTCAACCAGCTTGCGCAAGAAAAGCAGCGCCTGTTCTTCGGCAATTCCGAAGCAATCCTCGCACGCGTCGCTCGTGTTCTGGCACGCCGTGCGGACGCTCCGATAGATTTCCTGCGTCAGCCGCGCGTAGATGGAGTCGAGCAGATCGCCAACGTAGTACTCAATGTTTGAACTCTCAACATACTTCCTGCCGAAATAGCCCGGGTAAATCACTTCGAGCAGATCATCTAGAATTTTGATGACGGAAGTTTTATCGGGCAGCGGTGTCGTTGCGAAATGTTCGAGCTTTGGCTGGAGCGCTCCGAATGTTTGTATCAGGTCGCGCGTGATCTCGCGGACCTGATCCCGTCTTTTGAGGTGCTCGTACATGAAGTTATGACGCCCAGCTCTCGAGTTGTTTTTGGACATCAGCCATGAATTGATCAGCCGTGGCGCCATCGATCACGCGATGGTCGAAGGATAAGGACAGCATGATCATCGGCCGGATCGCGATCGCATCATCGATGACAACGGCCCGCTTCTTGATGCCGCCCATGCCCATGATTGCAACCTGTGGTTGATTGATGATCGGAGTGCCGATCACCGCGCCGTATTGGCCCGGGTTCGTGATGGTGAACGTTCCGTCCTTGATGTCGTCCGGTGTGAGCTTCTTATTCCGGGCCCGCTCGCCAATATCGTTAATAGCCTTCGCAAGTCCGAGGAGGTTTTTCTCATCCGCATTCTTGATGACCGGCACAATAAGGCCCCACTCGAGATTGACCGCAATACCGATATTGATCGCCCGCTTATAGAGGATCGTGTCGCCCTCAAGCGAAGAGTTCACGATCGGAAATCTCTTCAAGGCATTCGCTGCAGCTTGGACGAAAAAGGCTGTGACTGTTAATCGAGCGCCGCTTCGCTCAAAGTCGGGTTGCAGCTTTTCCTTCGCGTGTAGAATCCGCGAGCAATCGACTTCAAAGAATGTCGTGACGTGAGCCGAAGTCTTCCGGCTCATTACCATGTGCTCGGCGATAGCCTTGCGCATTTGCGTGAGCGGGACACGTTCGACCTCACCGGTGAATGTCACTGGCTGTACTGCGGGCGCCGACGGCTTGGGTCGCGGCGGTTCTGGGCCTTTGTAGGCGCCGGCTTCCGCCGGCGCGGGACGCGGAGCGGCTTTGCTTTGCTCGATATAACTGAGGATGTCACTCTTGGTGACGCGTCCGTCGATTCCGGTCCCTTTCCCCGTAAGAGCCGAAAGGTCGACATTATGTTCCTTCGCAATGCGTCGAACCAGGGGGGACGACTTGATGCGCTCCTCAGTTGCGGACGGCTCGCGCTCTTCTTCCTCCGTTTCCGCTGTTGGGCCGGCTACTGGAGCCGGTCCCTTGACCTCTTTCGGTTCTTGTTTCGGCGTTTCTTTGGGAGCTTCCTTCGCTGGAGGTTCTTGCTTCGCCGGTTGTTTTGCCTCTTCTGCCGCCGCTTTAGCCGAGCCGTCGCCAATGACCGCGACGACCGTGTTAATCTGCACCGTCTGGCCTTCGTTTACCAGGATATCCTGCAGGACACCGGCTGCAGGCGAGGGGATTTCCGTATCGATCTTGTCGGTCGAAATCTCGAACAGAGGCTCATCACGCTCGACCCGTTCACCTTTCTTCTTGAGCCATTTTGTGAGGGTCCCTTCAAAGATACTTTCGCCCATCTGGGGCATGATGACTTTCGTTTCCGCCATTGTTTTCCCTTTAATAGGCGTACAGTTCGCGAGCCACGCGGACGACATCCGAGACTTTGGGAAGGAAGAATTCCTCGAGCGGCGGGCTGTACGGCACCGGAGTGTTGGGCGCAGTAATGCGGCGAATTGGACCATCGAGGTATTCGAAAGCCTGTTCCGAAATCACAGCCGCCAATTCCCCCGCAAAGCCTCCAATCTGCGTGTCCTCGTGAAGCAGAATCACCTTGTTTGTTTTCTTTACCGACTCCAGGACAGCTTCGTTGTCGAACGGCAAAAGCGACCGGAGATCGAGCACGTGAAGATCGATTCCTTCTTTTTCCAATTCCTTTGCTGCTTCAAGCGCGATATAGATCATCGCTCCATATGTGATGACGGTGATATCAGTGCCGTTGCGGCGGATCGCAGCCTTGCCGATCGGTACGACAAAGTCATCGGACGGGAGTTCTTCCTTTACGCGGCGATACAAGAATTTGTGCTCGAAATAAATCACGGGGTCGGGATCGCGGATTGCGGCTTTGATCAGTCCCTTCGCGTCATATGCGGTCGCCGGACAGACCACTTTCAGTCCCGGAGTGTGGACGAAGTACATTTCCGGATTTTGAGAGTGGAAAGGTCCACCATGGACACCGCCGCCGCTGGGGCCTCGTACCACGATCGGAACGCCTGCGCCCCAACGGTAACGGCACTTCGCCGCGAAATTCGTGATTTGGTCGAAAGCGCAGGAAATGAAATCCGCGAACTGCATCTCTGCTACAGGCCGCATTCCCATCAGAGCGGCTCCGATCGCGGTTCCAACAATTCCGGATTCCGAAATCGGGGTATCGATTACACGCCACTCGCCAAATCGTTCGAGCATACCCGCGGTGACTTTGAAGGCACCGCCATAAATGCCGACGTCTTCGCCAAGGACGAACACACGTTCGTCCTTTTCCATTTCCTCCCAGATACCTTGGCGAATCGCTTCGACGTACGTTGTGAGGGGCATGCTTAGTAGTACACGTCTTTCAAACAATCTTCGGGTTCGGGGAATGGATCCTTTTCGGCAATCTGAATCGCTTCATCAATCTCATGATTGATCCGCCGCTGAAGTTCGTCGATTCCACTCTTGTCGATGAATCCGCGATCCATGAGAAAGCGCTCAAACCGGCTGATGGGATCCCGTTCTTCCCAAAATTCGAAGAGCTCCGGAGGCACATAACCGGCGTCATCATGGGCGGAGTGTCCCGTCATACGGAATGTTTTGCATTCAATTAAAGTCGGGCCGCCTCCGGCGCGTGCGCGCTGGATGGCGCGCGTGGCGGCATCCCAGACTGCCAGAATATCGTTGCCATCGACAATTTCACCCGGCAATCCGTAGGCTTCGGCGCGATCGGCAATGTTTTCAACCGCCATCTGCCGTTCCAATGGTGTGGAGTAAGCGTATTGGTTGTTGTTACAGATGAAGACCACTGGCACTTTGAACACGGATGCCATGTTGATACCTTCGTGCCAGTCGCCGCGGCTCGTTGCTCCGTCACCGAAGAAGCAGAGTGTCACGCGATCCTGGCCGCGCGTCTTGAAGGAAAGGGCAATTCCGGTTGCGACGGGCACGTTGTCGCCAAGCATACTCACGAAGGCGATGAGCCCCTTCGACAGGTCACCCATGTGCATGTTGCCGTCTTTGCCTCGCGTTGCACCGGTTTTCCGCGCCATATATTGCGCCAGAATCGTGCGAAGCGACATTCCTCGAATCAGATATGCGCCCATATCCCGATGCGATGGGCATACGACATCATCCCGCCGCAGATCGACGCAACTGCCGACGGCGATCGCTTCCTGACCGCGGCCAACATACACACCCCCAACGATCTTGCCCTGGCGGTACAATTTGCGCTCGATGCGGAATTCCAGCTCTCGAGTGAGCTTCATGTAGTAGAGCATGTCGAGGAGGGTTTTTTCTGGCGGAAGGATTACCGGTGATGCGGCATCGCGCGTCAGCGTGTTTGATTTCATTGGTGTCCCAAACCGACGATAACCCAAAGGCATACAGTATTTCAAGGCAGGTCATGGACTTCGACGTGCCGCCCGGCCGCCATATTTCTCGAGCTTTTTCAGGTCGAATGGCTCGTGTTCCGGGTTGCGATTGAAGCCGCGGTAGATCGCATGACATGAGTAGCAGACGGTGACATCCCGCACGAAATGATAGGCAAGAAGATCCACCAATGCCGTAAGTGCTAACGCTGCCATCGCCAACAGCGGCTGACTGCGCGCAAAGAAGTAAATGCTCGAAGCAATACCGAAGCCGACAATCGCGATGCCGACGTTCCGATTGAAATCTTTCTGGACATAGAACGCGTCATGGCCGCACGATACACAGGTTGTGACGGTAGCTCG
>QHXA01000225.1 GCA_003222755.1 Acidobacteriota bacterium | reverse complement strand
GGATCTTAAGCCACTCGCCCGTGCAGCCGACCGTCTGCTCGATCTGATCGAGACCTGAACAATTCAGAGCTGAATAGGCGGACGCCTGCCCTTTTGAACTGCGGATCAAACGCAAACGCTATGGTGAGGTTGCGGTCAGAGATAATCGAAGTTGAAGGAATTCCGATTCGCGTTGTCACGCTGCAAAAGTCTACGAGATAAAGCGCAACACAGTCCGAGTCAAAGACAAAGCGGATTGCATTGCTCTCAACGAAAAATTCCAGTTTGAGGAATCGTGATGCCGGTCCGAAAATACCGCAGTCTGGAGGACATGAATCGAGAGAATCGATGGCTGCCCACGGGCGATTCCTCCATTCTGCAAAAGATCCGGTATCTGTGGCGATTTTCAGAGTTGCTGCTTCGGCCAGTGGGTACTTGTATCCCTCGAGGCATTCGGAAATACCGGTCGATCGAAGAGGCAAACGCCGATCGGGACCGTTGGGAGAAAGAGCGCGTCGACCGTTTCGTCGTCGAGCGAAAGCGCCTCTGACCGGTCAATTGTCGATCGACTGTTCGATGGACGAGACAAGCACGCCGATCATCCTGATGCTATCCTCCGCACCTATCCGGCGCCGTTGCGCGCCAGGTGCATCAGAACCTGCCGTGCATCGGCTGCCTTTACATCGGTGATGCCTCCGCCGGAGATGTTATACAGGCGGCGAAGTTCGTCGGCGCCCACGATTTTTTCCAATTCCAGTCGGACCCGCTGGTCCGTTCGATCCGCATAGAACACGCGGCGGAGGGAGGCCAGCATGCGGCGGGAGACTTTCGCTTCGAGGTGTCCGGCGGCTTCGAGCTCGCCGAGCCAGTAGCGGACATTCACGAGAGGGACGGTCACCGGCCGCAGGTCGAGTGGAGAATATGCAATCGCGACCTCGTCATCCGCTATGATCCGGCCGGACCGGTACTGCTCGTAGATCCAACCGTACCCCTTCATGCCAAACGGATAAAGCTCGGCTGCACGCAGGGCCCCCATGCTGGACGCGCCGATAACGGTCGTGCCTCGATCGAGCAGGCTGAGAATTTCGTTTGGCGACACAGACAGGCTCTGGCCGAATTCTCCATCGATAATGACGACGGTTCCTTCGTAGTGCGAAGGTAAGTCGCCGCGCTTGATCGGTGGCCGGTAGTCGGCCTCCAGCAGGCCCGCCGCTTCGGCGTGTGACAGGCTTGGCCCGAGATACACAATTGAGGATGGCCCGCTCACGCGCCGCTCCTGGCCGCGCCGCCGTGCAGAATCCTCGCGATTCGCGATCCGAATCGGCCGCTGCGCCCGTGAGTTAAGAAAACGCTCCACGATTCGGCGCGCGGAACGACGACGCGGACCACGGGAACTCTCACCTCAGGCCGGGTCAGGTTGACCGCGACGACTTGTGTGAAGCCATCGTCGCTCAGGCGCCGGAGCAGGAACCGAATGTCATCGTCGATGTTCGAATGTTGCGTGGACGCGATGGATAAGAAGGGACGAACCGTTCCTCTGCCGTAAAGTTCGTCAGGATCAAAGACGGGCGGCACACCCACGATTCGCGAAAGGTCCTCGCGGCCTCCCTGAATATGCCCGACGCGGCTCTGCGCCGCCTCAGTCAACGCACGAGTCGCCGCCACTCGAGCATCCGGGTGCGTGCCTGTTCCGCCATGCGCCAGATGCCGCCCGTCCAATCGACGTTCGACAATCGCGCAATCCAGCGTTGCGATGCCCGCCGTAGAAGTTACATCGCGAAGGTACACCAGAAGTCCGGCACGCTCGAGCTTCCGGACAAGCGCCAGCGCCCGCCGCGGCAGAGTTTTCAAATCGATGAGCGGGAACCGCGCAGCACGAGCAGACGAATCCCCCTCGGGAGCAGCCAAGCCCAACTGCAACAGAACGCGGGCCACAGCGGGGGCAAGGTCCAGCGACGCGTCGGAAACAGCCGATGCGTCCCGCTCGATCACTTCGCATAGTGCGTGGCAGAGAGCTTCTTCCAGTGTATTGCCTGAGGCCAGCCCGTTAGTCCCCGAGTCATACAACATGGGACGGCCGGCGGGCGGCTCATAGGGCCAGATCACGGCGTTGAGCGGCAGATAGGTCGGACGTTGCGACAAAAGATCGAATCCTTCGACCCACTCCAAGCACAGTTCCGGCCGGTATTCCATCGCCCGCGGCACGATGATCTCTGCGGGATCAATCGTTGGCCCCTGCCGCTCCATTTCTGCGCGATCGCCGTAAAAGACCGGAAGGTCACATCGCTCGCCGCTGTAACGCTCGATGGCCTCCATCAGGGCGCCGGCATGCGCGGCCGCTCGGGTGAGGCCTTTGCCGTTGTAATAGGAAATGCCTTCGCCACGATCGCGCGGGCGCACGGTCGTGAAATTGGGAATGCCGACGTTGTCCAGGCCGGTGACCTCTGCAACCCGCGTCACGCCGACGATGTTCATCAGCGGTGCGACCCGCCGAATCGTCTCGGCCGGCGGGATCGCACGCACCACTCCATACGAGGCATACTTCGCCGTTGGGTGAAGGCGCCAGTCGTGCCGCGGCGCCTGCAGTTCGTGATTAGACTGTAGCATCGAGCCGTTGAGAGGATTCGCGGCCTTCGAAGCGGTGAATTCCTCCTCAGAATGTTCCTTTGATAACAATCTTGATCAGTAGCGCAGTTTCCGATCCGAAGACCTCTGCGTTTTGCTGCAGGTCCTGACGCGAAAGATGATCCAGAGCGTTCAGATCAATGTCTGAGAGATTGTATTGCTTGATGGCTTCCGCACGGTTGTCGAATAGCAAGTTTCGGTACTGCTCATCGATCAACGCGTGACCGATCAACTCTGTCAGCCCCTTGCTGGCCTGGGGCCCTTTTGGTATATCACTCTTGCTCATTATCGCTCTCCTTATGTAAAGTGCACTCGTTTGTAGGGCGGTCTATTGTCCGCCCCCTGGAGTTTGGACATTTCGCACCGCTCCGCGGTTGCCGAAGCGTCCTCCTTCAGCAACACTACGGTTCCCCTCGATGTCATAGACCGGCCCCTACAGCTCCTGGCGCTGGCGGACCATGCTTGCGCCGCGCGTGCCAACGAACGGCTTTCGTCCAGCCTGGAAATCATCACGGTGCCGTGTACGCTGGAACAGACTCAGGGCCAGCCCGACACCAATGCGGTCCGCAGGGTCGGTATGGGCGGCAAGCAGTTCCTGTTCGAGCTCGACACTGCGGTGCTTCAATAGCTGCGCTGTGCGCTTATCGAAAAATGTCTTGCCGACCGTTTGGCTAAGCGTGGCCATGACGCGCTCGAGTTGAGCGCGCTTGGCGGCTCTGGCGAGGGTCGGCAACGAAAAGAACCCGGAGTAAATTTGGGGCGCCGCTCGCACCAGATCGCGGATCGAAGCCGCGCGTTCGTCCAGCAGCAAGGCCGGCAGCAGAAGCCATCGTGAGTCCTCAGGCTCCGGATAAAGGAGCTCGCCGGCAAACTCCCGGTAAATTGGCGACATTGGAAGCGGGCTCAACATGTGCAACTGCACATTGGTAATCGGCGCCAGCAGCGCGGCTTCGGCTGCGACGTTGAGCGTGGCGTTGAAGTCCTCGAGGGTCTCGAATGGATAGCCCCAAATGAACGAGGCCTCAATGCGCTCGAAATATCGGGCCGAAAGCTTGAGAACCGGCACAATATCTTTGACGCGCATCCGCTTGACCGTGCGGTCCAGAACACGTTGGGATCCGGAGTCAATGCCGTAAAAGATCGCACGGCAGCCGGCTTCGGCCATCAGGTCGACGAGCGCCGGGGTCATGAGATTGATGCGTCCGAAGCAGCCCCAGGTAATGTTGGAGCCGCGCTGGATGAGCCTATGACAGAAGTCCTGCACGCGATCGCGGTTCAGCACGAAAGTGTCGTCCACAATCGCGATAGTGCCCTGGCCGAAGCGATCACGAAGCATCTCGATCTCGTCAATGGTCGCCTCCAGTCCCCGAAAGACACTACGGCTTCCCCAGAGCGCCGTGACGTCACAAAAGGAGCAGCGGTAGGAGCAGCCTCGCGTCGTAATCACGCGAGCGTTGCTATAGTTCCTCAGGTCTGTCAGGTGATAGGCAGGGCGCGGCAGTTCGTCCAGGCTTCGGAGGCGCGCCCGCTCGGGACCATCGACTACTGTGTTGCCGTCGCGATAAACCATTCCGGCAATCGGGCCGCGGTGCTCGCCGCGCTGAAGGCGCACCCAATCCTGCACCGTCTCCTCTCCCTCACCGCGGACGACGCCATTGATCCACGGATACAAATCGAGAATCCGGCGGGCAGACGCAGTCGGTCCAGGTCCTCCAAGCAAAATCGTAGTATCCGGCCGCGCACGCTTCAGAAGGCGCGAGGCGTCGACAACAGCGGGCAGCATGTCCAGGAAGCAAGAGATCGCGACGACTTCACTGTGATCCGAGAGGTAACGGGCCAGCGCTTCTCCCGAAAAGCCGTTAGCCGCTTTTTCGAGTTGGAAGTCGCGGAAGTCCACGTTTACGCCTAACTGTTCAAACGCGGCCGCAATGTAGAGCGGACCTAAAGGCGGTTCATGCCTCCCGTCCTCCCCAAGCGTTGCGCTGCAGAGCGTCACTGTCTGGACCACTGGTTCTCCTGTTCAGCGTCTGCTTCCTTAACTTCCGTCACCCTGTGCCGCCGCCGTTTCGATCGTTTCATCTGATACGGGATGAGTGACCTCCAGCAGTTCAGCGGCACGACGGCCAAGAGCGCCACGTCTCGTGTGCATGTAAAAAGCGGTCCAAGCTTCAGCGCCGGGAATGATGACACGCACCACCGGCATACCAACCTCCGGACGAGTGAGGTTGACCGCGACGACCTGAGTAAATCCGGATTCCCTGAGGCGGCGAAGCATGAAGCGGATATCCTCAGCAATGTCGTCGTGTATATAGGACGGGATCGATGAGAATGGAGCAACTGGGCCCCGGCCATAAATCAGGACTGGATCCAAACTGGCCGGCGGCTTGACGAATTCAGGCAGGTCTTCGCGCCCGCCTTGAATACAGCCGACGCGGCTCTGTGCCGCTTCGGTGATTGCCCGGCTGACAGCGACGCGCGCATCGGGATGCGTGCCGCAGCCGCCATGCGCGAGGTAACCGCCGTTCAACTGCCGCTCGACGACCACACACTCCACCGTCGGAATGCCGCCCGTAGATGTGCGGTTGCGCCCGTAGACGGTGAGGCCTGCCGCCGACAATTTTTCCACCAGCGTTGCGATTCGCGGCGGTAAGGTCTCTAGCGCGATGCGTGGAAAATTATCCGACAGCTCCACAGTGGGTTCCGGCGATGCGAGTCCTATACCTCGAAGGATACGGTCCACCGCCGGCTTGAGCTTCAGTGTGGTGTGGGCGACCGCGTCGGCGTCACGCTCGATAACCTCACACAGCGCGTGACACAGCGCTTCCTCCACTGTATTGCCCGAAGCAAGGCCGTTCGAGCTGGCGTAATTCAACACCGGCCGTCCTGGAGGAGGATCGTATGGACACACCACAGCGTTCAGAGGCACGTAGGCCGGCCGTTCTGTAAGCAGGTCGAATCCTTCGACCCATTCGATGGCCATTCCGGATTCATATTTCTGTACGTGCGGAACGATGATTTCGGCTGGATCAATTGTTGGTCCAGTGCGCTCCATCTGGTCTCGCGTGCAGTAAAAGACAGGAAGATCGCATTTTTCTGCACTGAAACGCTCGATTGCCTCCATCAGCGCGCCTGCTTTTGCATCGAGCCGCGTGCAGCCCTTGCCGTTGTAATAGGAGACACCATCTCGGCCCGCCGGCCGGACGGTCGTGTAATTCGGTATCCCAACGCGATCAAGATTCGTGACGTCGCCGATGCGGGTAACACCGATCGTTTTCATCAGTGGGAGAGCGCGGCGAATTGTTTCAACCGGCGGAACTGTTCGCACGACTCCGTGCGAGGCATACTTCGGCGATGGCTTGAGTTGCCAATCGCGACGACTCCCGGGGGCTGAGAAGGAAGGCTGCGCCATCTGTTATCTCACTGGGCTTCTGCAGTTGTGTGGAACCTGGTCATCATAGTTGAGGAAACATTCACACTGCAACGACGTTGTACTGTAGCGGGTCTATGACCGCCGACGATGTCGCAAACCGTTGCACTGTCGGCGCTCATAGAGGGCCGCTACCGGTTCCCGGCGAACGCTCGACGACACGCGGCAGGCTAGTGGCTGCGTACAGGCCCGCGGCAATTGCGAGGATTCCTGTGCCCGAGAGAATCGTATCGTAAGGTCCGAAGGTGAGGCCGGCCACGGTTACGTGCAGATCCTTCAGAACCGTGCTGGCGAGAAATCCTGCAACAAACATCGAAACCATCTCGGCGGCACTGGTAAACGGACCCATGACCGACACCACACGTCCGATGATCTCCCGCGGCGTGACCTGCAACAATAACGGCCCGAGCGTTACCTGCAGGGCCGGCACCGCCGCCCCGAGCAGAAACAGGACGACCAACGCCGGCGCAAGGCTGCTCAGACGAGCCAGAACCAGCACAAAAACGCCGACGGCGACTGTCGCGTAGGAAAACACTCTTGTCAGTCCCAGCCGGGAGGCAAAGGCGGAGGCGAGGATGGCGCCGGCAAGCGTTCCCATTCCGAAAGTCGTGCCGACGATTCCGAACAGTTCGGGCGATGCGTGCAGATTTTCTGTCAGGAAAAAGAACGACAGCGCATTGAAGGCGCCCGCGCCAAGCATCACGATGACTGCGGCAATCAGCATGGTCTTGAGCACGGAGTTGCCGGCGAAAAACTGCATTCCCGCTGCAAACTCGCGCAGGAAGCTCCTGGAATGCTCCGGCGCACCTTCACCGGATGGCGGCCGCGGACGCACGAAGGAAATTGCCACCAGCGATACAACAAAGGAAAAGCAGTTGAGCATCAGCGACCATTGCATACCGAGGCTAAAGAAAACCGGCGCGGCCAGTGCCGGGCTGATGACCAGCGCGAGACTGGACAAGAGCTGGCTAAGGCTCGCGGCCTGCGGCAAGTGTCGGTCATCCACAATGTCCGCAATGATCGCGACGCGAGCCGGCGAAAAGAACTGCGCGCCTACACCGGCGAGCAACACCACGGTGTAAATTGCAACGATCTGGACCTCGACCGACGACACTCCCGTGACCGGGAGGAGCAGCGCGACAAGAATCGCCCGCATCACATCACTCAGGAGCATCGTTTTTCGCTTGTTCCACCGGTCGACGAACACGCCCGCAGCAGGCCCGACGACCAGAACCGGAATCGTGGCAGCCACGAGTACACCGCTCACGGCAAGCGGCGCCCACGGCTTCCCTGACGCGACTTTGGTGGCAATCCAGAGCGTCAACGAGGTATCAAAGATGATGTCGCCAACATTGGAGATCGTCTGTCCGCCGAGCAGAAGGAGGAAATTGCGGTTGCGCAGCAGTCCCTTGTTTTGGCCATCCGATGAAGAAATTGCCGCGGGTTCAGACAAAGAGGTCCCCTTAGACGTCGTCGCGTTTGCCTGGTTGCTGATCTTCAGTCATACCCTGCGGCCCACGTTCATTGACAAAGCACGCAGGATAGACTTCAGCTGGAATACGGTCAGGCCCGGGTGTTTGCCAAGGATCTTCGTCACGATCCCCGCGATATGCGGAGCGGCAAAGCTATTGCCGGTCGTCGTAATCGAGCGGCCCTCGAGCCATGCCACCCGGACATCGATCCCCAGCGCACCAAACTCCACCGGCGGCTCCGGATTGTAATAGAACAGGTAGGGATCCTGCACGTCGTGAGACCCGACAGAGATCACCGACGCATACACAGACGGGTAGCTAGGCACGTCGAGGTTATTCGCTGCACACACGAGCGCCGTGTTTCGAAAATAGGCGCGATCGGCCAACTCGTGCAGCACCGCGAAAAAATCCTTCCTGGCCGTGCTGAGACTGAGATTGCACACGTGCATGCCTTGCTCGATCGCCCAGTGTAGCGCTGCCGCAAAAATTACTCCCTGGCCGGTCAGCGCAGTGCCCAGAACGCGGACGCTGTATAGCTCGCACTCCGGCGCCAGTCGGCGGATGATACCCGCACAGGCTGTGCCGTGCCCAAACAGATCCTGATGCGGCTGCGTATCGTAGAGCAGACCGTTTGGCCCTTCGGTGATTACGACATATCCATTCACATTGCCGACGGCAGGATGGTTCGCATCGATGCCGCTATCGATCACCGCGACCCGGACACCCTTACCGTTGCTCCCGCCCCAGGCCCACTCCGCTGTAATCGTATCCAGCGGTTCGATTGGTTCGAGCATCCGTAGCGCATCTGCCGCAAATTGCGCGCTGTATGCCGGCCGCCACGCTTTCATCAAAGTCTCACCGATTGTCCCGGCTTGTTTAGGAAGCGCGCGACGCTGCTCAATAGATCGATCGCCAGCCGCCGCCCGGATTCGCCATGATTTCCGATCTCATGCACCAGGCCCGCCAATGCCAGCGCATCCGTGTGCTCTGCATAAAGAGCTACACGATCGGCGAAGCGGGCAATCGGCTCGGTCAAAGCTCCATGCTCGACGACTTCGGTGAGCAGCACGCGGAACAGCCGCCGCAGGTCGTGCGTCAGCCGCGACTGGTCGATGGCGAGCGCGGCCAGCCTGGCGAAGCGAAGCAGGATTTCCATATCGCCCGTCGAGAACGGCGCGCCGCTCGCCTTATCCAGCAACTCCAGGACGCCGATTACTCGCTCATCGAGATAAAGCGGAACGCATAGGATGGTTTTCGGAACATAACCGGTCGCCTGGGCAAGATCGGAGGCGAAGCGTGGATCCTGCTGCGCATCGGCAATGGCGATCGGCTGCCCGGTGACCGCGACGTAGCCGGCGATGCCTCGGCCCAGCGGCACCCGGAACTGTTTGGTCGAAGCAGCCTTCTCCCCCAACGAAACCTGAAAAACAAGGTCCTGACCCTTCTCGTCGACCAGAAACAGAGAGGCGGCCCTGACATTGATCACGCTGGCAGCAGTCTCGACGATGCCGTCGAGCGTCACGTCGTGCGTGGCCGAAGCGGCGATCGCGCTGGTGGTTGCGGTGTCCAGCAGAATCTGACGCAGCGCATCTGCGAATCGCACATCGGTCAGCCGCTGTCGTAGCTCGTCGAGCTCCGCGTTCTGCTGCTCGATCGTCCGTTGGGCTTCAGCCAACTCCTTCGCCGGGTCGTCATTCATCCGAGGGCCAGCTTAGCACATACGGCAGGCGGTAGATTCTCGGGGAAGCTAATCGTGTTGATCGACAGCCGGTCGGCCTCGGCTGCGGAGCTGTTTGCAAGAGTCGTCCAACTGGAGCATCGCGGAACCATCTTGGGAGATCAAAGTTCGGGCAGCGTCATGGAATCGCGCTATTATCCCTTTGCCCAGGGAGCGAACACTCAGATCTACTACGGCGCCTCGATTACAGACGCCGATATCGTAATGTCGGATGGAAAGACCCTCGAGCACGTCGGCGTAGTTCCCGACGAAATGATTCTGCCGAGGCCTGCCGATTTGTTATCGGCACGAGATCCAGTGCTCGCGCGAGCTGCGAGGCTGGCTGGCGTGGATCTCGATCCCAATGCGGGAAAGCTCTTCCCTGTGGAGTGGCGGAAGGACTAAAGTTCCTCTCATGAGAATATTTTCATGTCACAGAAGGAGGTCGAATGGCTAAGACTAAGACGTCGAAGAGCACTAAAGCTGCCGGAAAGCCCAGAATCGCGAAGAGTGAAGGAGCGAGCAAGGCGGGCAGCGCCCGCAAAGTTGCAGCAAAGGGTACCGGCCGGAAACCGAATGCCGCATTCATGAGACCCGTTCAGCCGAGTGACGCACTTGCGGAAGTTGTCGCTGACAAGCCGCTCCCACGAACGGAACTCACGAAAAAGCTCTGGGCCTACATCAAGAAAAATGGGCTACAGGACCAAAAGAACAAGCGCATGATCAAAGCCGATGATCGATTGAAACCGATATTCGGCGGACGCAACCAGGTCAACATGTTTGAGATGACCAAGCTCGTCAACAAGCATGTGAAATAGAGAGTTTTCCTCGTTCTCGCATTTGGCTGTTCCAAGAGCTTTGGGGCATCGACGCGTTGCGGATCGGTTGGTTGATAACAATCCGGCAAATGAACGACGTGCTCGTCGTA
>QHXA01000260.1:6566-11302 GCA_003222755.1 Acidobacteriota bacterium | reverse complement strand
TTGTTGTTGCCGGCGCCGCGCGGGATGATTCTGGTTTGCGCTTCGGGCGTCAGATCGGGAATCCTGCCATTGGGTGGATCGACAACCAACGAGGTCTGCCTGCACGGCCGCCGCGCGCGTTCGCCCCAATGGCCCGGAGGATTCACATTGGGCCGTGCATTCGCAGCGACGAATTCCTGCTTGTCGTTTTCGGTCTGCCTCGCAATGGCCGCTTCGCGTTGAACGAGCTCCTCTTCCGTCAAATAGAGTTTCTCACCCGCGTTTGCGGGCCGCTGCATGGGAGTGTTGATACAGTCATCACTCGTCCAAGTGCCTTGCAGATCGGGATCGCCCCATGCTGTCTTTTGAGCCTCAAGCGCATTTGCCGCTGTCAGGATCATCGTCAGCGCGGCTATTAGCATCAGAAATCGCACGCTCATGGTTGACGTTCCTTTCAACGGAAATTTCGGAATTTCCATTTATTTCTTACGCAGGTGTCCATAAATCAGCTCTTCGGCAAACTCGACACACTTGAATTCGTTGAGCTGGGCGTTCTTTTCTTTCCGTCGATAAAGCGGCAGGCTGATTTTCCAAGGCCGCGTGAATACGGTTTTGTCGTCAATCGTCGCCTCATAATTGAGGTGATCGGCGTCGGCAAGCGTGTACCGTTCGATGATATGCACGTTCTCACTCATGAAATTGCCGGAGCGATCGAACCAGCTTTGCCCGTTGAGTCCCGTGACATCGACCACGAGCGTGTCCCCTTCCCAGTGCCCGTTTGAAGTGCCCATCCATGTATCGACCGCGGCTTCTTTGGGTTTGCCCATGTTGATGACACGATTCGCTGTGGCGTACTCATACGCAACAGCGATATCCCTTTGCGACTGGATGATCTGGAATGGAAATGGCATGTACGTCCC
Source organism: Acidobacteriota bacterium (assembly GCA_003222755.1). Taxonomy (GTDB): domain Bacteria; phylum Acidobacteriota; class Terriglobia; order 20CM-2-55-15; family 20CM-2-55-15; genus 20CM-2-55-15. The sequence goes on along the minus strand of QHXA01000260.1, from coordinate 10,403 downwards.
GCGCGGCACTCCGGGCATGTAGCACTTCACTTCGGGATCCAGCGTGAGACGATTTTTAAAATTTTCCTTCTGTTTCGCAAATGCCTCGGGCCGATACGGAATCTCGCCACCATCGACGATGCCTTGGCCGGCAGGAATCGCGCCAGTTGCCCCAAGCTGATAGTACGGGCCCGGCTGCGCGCTGTGGTCGCGGATATCCCAATATGCCGTGCCGAGAGCCTGCCACAAACCGGTCAAGTTCGGTTTACCGTCCGCCATGCGCGGTATGTTCGCTGCGCGTGGCGCGGGGGTCTGCCCGTAGATCGAGATTACGAGAAGCGCGACTGCGAGAATAAAGATGACCAACCGATTAGACATGAACTCGGTCTCCTAAATACGTCATTGTGCTGTTCTATTAAGGATTCGTTTCATTTTCCGCTGAGGATCCCGCAAACACTTTTCGCCCATCGCTCAGAGTTACCGCCGAAGTATTGCCGACATAAGGAGCATTTTTCGCGGCCCAGCCGGTCACTGTGACGACGTCGCCAATTTTTAGAGAATTCCGCGTCCAGCCGCGCCTCATCAGGCCGTTCGGACTCGCCAGTTCAAAATCCCAATTATTAACCTTACCGTTCTCATCTTTCACGTCGATGTAGAAGCGCGCATGGGGATTCGCCCATTCGACTTTCGTTACCGTTCCCGTGAGGCTTACCGGCTTGCTTCGGTCAAACTCGGCCGCGAACGAATGGTGTGCAAGAACAGGAACCGCGGCCGATGCCAAGCCCAAAAGCGCCGCGAGGACGAACCGGAATCGAAGACACATAGCTGAACTCCTCACTCTCACCAACTGTAGCGGCGGTCTGTGACCGCCGGCGATGTCGCTACAGCTGCTATTTATCCGTATAGTGATGCGAAGACTTCTCGTTTTCGTTGCACACGAATTCGATCAAGTCCGTATCCAGCATGACGCGCTGGTTGACCCTCACCGTAAACGGCTTTGTATATGCCTTCGGATCCTCGATGGTGATGTCAATCTGCAGGTTTCCGTAGTTGACCCGGCGGAACCGTTCGGTCATCTTCCCAGTATTGGTGAGCGGGCTGCCGTTCACGTCGAGCCACACGTCATCCCTGAAACCGGTGGTCTCCACGACGAGAGTGTCGCCTTCCCAATGTCCAACCGAATAACCGCGCCACCACGGTTGCGGATCATTCTTGGGAAGCAGGCGGCCATCGGTGAATATTTGACGCACTTCGCCTTGTGCTTCATACAGAATCACGACCACGTCAGCCGTGTGAATGATTTTCCTCGGCTGAGGGTGCAGATGGAGCTGCATCAGGCCGATCGGTAAACAATGCGCATCGGGATTGTCTTTCGCATTATCGGCCTCGCGCTTCTTTCGAACCTCCGCCGCCCAGGGCGTGTAAGGCAATCCATCCTTGAACCCCGCGCCAAGATTGAAGAAGGTTGCAAGCGGCGGCCCGCCGTCTGTACTTGGCGGTGGCGGTGGGGCCGGCTGGAGCGGCGCGTTGCTGGGAGTGCCTCGTTGTCCGTTACCGCGAAGGCGAGCCGCTTCCCAGAGGCCCGAGAAGTCGGGTTTGCCGTCCGGCATGCGCGGAACAGGCCCGTTCAAATCGGGCTTCCCGTCCGAGGTTTTGGGAACACTGCGCGTTGGATATGCCGGCCACTGGGCCCACATCAACGCGGACAGCGCAGCGAAAACAATCACGAACTGTGCCGCGTGGATCAAAGTTTTTCGATGGATCATTCCTTTGATCCTCTTCGCGCCTGTTCAGCAGCTTTGTCCTCGGCTCGAGCACCGGCGAGCCCGCCTGCCATTCCGTAATTGCCCTCGTGGCATGCGTACTCGAAGAGACGGCCCTGGCTCTTGGTCACGGGAATCTCGACCGTCCATGGCCTTTCCCAGGTTGCCGGATCATCAATCGTGAATTGATAAATGAGGGTGTCGGCATCCAGGCGCTTGAAGCGTTCGATCAGCTTCATGTTCTCACTGGCTCCGCGGAATGAATTCTTCGCCGAAAAATTTGTGGTTTCCACAACGAGCGTGTCGCCTTCCCAATGGCCGCGCGAGTCGCCTTTCCATAGCCGCACGTCTTGAGGAAGGTGAGGACGGCCATCGGTTGGGATGACACGGCCCTCATGTCCCATCTCGATCAACAACGCGACGTAGCCGTCGCCTTGCACAATTTGAACGTTGTTGTTGTACGCCGTCGGAGTAATCGGCGGGCCAGCGCCTTGGAGGATCAAACATCGTTCCGGTAGGGGCCTGTTCTCCGGACCGTCGAATTCGTGGCCGCGATTTACCGCTTGCCGTTCCTGCTGTCGTTCGCGCGCTGCAGGGAGAACCGGAGGAATCTTTCCATTCTTCGGATCAATGACGAGAGACGTCCGCCTGGTCTTCACGACCTTCGTCCCGCTGTCCCACCAGAAATCGTTGTACGCACGCCCGACGTCGGCTTCGGCAGACCCGTCCCGGCGATCTTTATTGTTGCGCTCGACAACGTCTTTTTCGTAAGCCGCTGCTTCCTGCTCCGTAAAAAATTCCTTGTTTGCAAGATTGGCAGGACGCTCCATCGGCGTGACAGTCGCAAAGCTCCATGTGCCCTGCAGATCCGGCTTTCCGTCCGGCGTGCGCAGTGCCTGTCCAGCCGCAGGACGAGCGATTGCAACCGACAGCCAACATATTGAGATCAAAAAAAATCGTCGCGTCATCGGAAGCTCCTTATGAGGCCATTTTGTGCCTGATTTTAATGGAATATCACGAAGCGGTGGAAGGAATTTACGGATGGGGATTTCTGGGCATGTTTGACAGACGTTTTGAGCGTGTGTCCAGCAAAGCGTCAGGCGAGAGCGCATCAACATACTTCACTCAGCAATCGCCCGAAAACATTTCGAAATTGGATGAATCCGAGATTTCGGATTTGAGATGCAGGATCCCTCCATGGCAGTGGGTCAGAGCGAAGTACACGTTAGGCTTGGAAAGATAGAAAAGGAACTTGCCTGGCGAACTTGTTTAGAGCATTCTACTGAAACCAATTTCGTTAACCGTTCTTTCGCGCATCAGTATTGATGCAAAACATGGAGGATCCGCATGGATAAGCGTGGAAAGATGATCAGAGCTCGTTCGGTTTTGGCACTATCACTCGGCATTCTGGCCCTGGCGCTGCTCGCGCCGATAGCGGCGAATGCCCAGGTTACGGTTTTTCACGTGGTAGTCACCGTGAGCGGCACGGGTTCGAGTGCACTGTATTGCGACACTGGAACCACTTGCTCCGGGGGGATTCAGGTCTGGAATTTGGGAGCGGGCATAACTCTACAGGGGGGTCAAACTCTCGTTTTGTCGCAAACGGGAACGCTAGGCGGCACCAGCATCTTTGCCGGCTCGGGCAATTTCGATACAAGCGATCGCCTCCGGCCCAGCGCGCCCTTTACATTCCCGTGCCACACCCCTGCCGATGCTAGTGGTTCTCCGTGCACGGTGACCATTCAGCTTGATACAGGTTCGGGACTTACCACGGTCTACACGAACTCGACTACCACCAACAATGTCCTCGTTAACAACAACGCAGATTCGGGTGCGCCCACTCACCAGGAACAGGCTCAATACCTGGCGACGCCCGTGTTCAGCGCTCCTAACTACACGTTGAACCTCGGCTATGCCGACAACGAACACGGTTGTACGACCAATTGCTTTCCGAACCCCTTTAACGGTACCGGTGGGACCACCGCCGCGACATTTTACCGTGCCGCGGGCGTGCCCGGACCTCAGGGCTTTTGCACCGCCGCCGCCGGCAATTGTTTCGATGCCGGTGTACTGCTGATAACCGGGGTTAAGCTTA
>QHXA01000260.1:429-6556 GCA_003222755.1 Acidobacteriota bacterium | reverse complement strand
TCACGCAGGGAGGATGGGGCGCTCCACCACATGGCAACAATCCCGGTGCGTTTCTGGTGGCGCATTTCGGAGCCCTCGGCGGACCAGTAGTCATTGGTTGCTCGACTGGGTTTAAGTTAACGTTTACGAGTGCGCTTGCAATCCAGAATTTCCTGCCCCAGGGGGGGACACCGGGGGTGCTCACGGCAAGTGCAACGAATCCGCTCAGCAGCAGCGCCGGGGTGTTTGCCGGGCAGGTCCTCGCGCTGCAGCTCAACGTATCGTTTTCGAACCTCGGGTTGTTGGGATCGGGACTCGGCAGCTTTGTCCTGCCTAGCGGACCAGCCGCGGGCAAGACTGTCGCTCAGGTGCTAGCAGATGCAAACAAAGCACTGGGCGGCTGCGGATTGCCGTCGTACGTTTCATCGATCTCGCAGCTCAACGACATTGTAGATTCGATTAACGAGACGTTTGATGTCGATTAACGAGATGTTCGATGAATAAATGCAAGGGCCGCGCCTTCCGAGTTGATTCACACTTGGCGGCACGGCCCTTCGCGTTCGGGTCACGTTTTTCGACCTGTCGCCGCAAAAGTCCGTCCGAAAAATCCGGATGCCTGCTCGAAATTTTCTTGATGACGCAGCCACGCCTTCTTGGCGTAATGTAGTGCGATTCATTCACATCTTCTGAGCCGACGCTGCATCGCTGGTTCGCTTTGCAGAGGGTATTTTCAGATCTCCAAATTCCCGGTACTGTCGCCGATAAATTCGCGGTGAATACCGAATTTATCGAGGATGCTCAAGAGCAGGTTGGAGGTTCTCTCCTTGCCCAACGGGTACTGCACGTAGCGGCCGGTTTCAAGCCGTCCTGAAGCCCGCCCCACGAGAATCACGGGCACATTCTCATGCTTATGCCGATGAGAATTTCCCATGTTGCTCCCCATGTAGGTCAGGGAGTGATCCAGCAAGTTCCCGTCCCCATCCGGCGTGTCGCGCAACTGCTTGGCGAAATCCGAGAGCAGCCGGACGTGATACCTGTTCATGATCGCGTACTTCTTCACGTTGACCGGGTTGTCGTTGTGGTGCGAAGTTCCGTGCCAGGGCCCATTGAAGCCGCTTTCCGGGAATGTCCTGTTGGTGGAGTCGCGACCGAACATCAGTGTGGCGACGTGTGTGATGTCGGCATGAAATCGATCTGGACCATACCATGCTGAACATCAGCCGGGCATGTTCATCGAACGAGGATAGAATGCCGAAGGCACTTCCGAGTTCGGAGCTTCCACGGATCTCAGCCTGCTCCAGTCGTCGTTCGATGTCGCAAGCATCATCGAGATAGCCTTCGACCCGCACGCCAGTCACCGGCGCCGAGTTTATTACGAACTTGCCTGGTGACCTTGTTCCGAGCATTCTAATTCAAACCCAATTTCGTGAACGTTCTTCACGCATCAGTCTGAATGCGAAACAAGGAGGATTCCGCACATGAACAATCATGGAAAGATGATCACAGCTCGTTCGGTTTTGGCACTATCACTCGGCATTCTCGCGCTGGCGCTGCTCGCGCCGGTTGCAGCTAATGCCCAAGTCACCGTCCGCCATGTCGTAGTCACCGTCGGCCCGGTGTCAGGCCCCGGTGTGACAGCACTGTATTGCGATACTGGAACCACTTGCCCCGGGGGGGTTCAAGTCTGGAATTTGGGAGCCGGCATAACACTAACGGGGACGCAAACTCTCGTTTTGACGCAGACGGGAACCGTCCCCGTTATTATCGACGGCGGCGCACCCGGCGGCAATTTCGATACCAGCGACCGCGTCAGAGCCAACCAGCCCACAGCGGTTTGCAGTTCCACATCGCCGTGCGCGGTGACCATTCAGCTTGATACGGGTTCGGGACTTACCACGGTTTACTCGAACTCCGGACCCAACCCGATAAACGGCGGTAACGCGGATACCGGAGCACTCAATCACCACGAAGAGGCTGCATATCAGCAGGTTTTCGCCGCTGCTAACTATACGCTGTCCATCGGCTACGCCGATAACGAACACGGTTGCCCACCGCCGATAGGCGCGCCCAACTGCTTTCCGAACCCTTTCAACGGTACGCTTGGAACGACGCCCGCGACGGTATTCATTGGGGCAGGTCTGGGGGCCTCCGGCTTTTGTCCGACTACGACTCCCCCCAATTGTTTCGACGCCGGCGTACTGCTGATTACCGGAATAAATGTGGTCAGAAGCCTCCCCGGACGCATGACGGGTGGCGGTAGCGTTTTCACGACCGCGGGCGTCAGGGTGACTCACGGCTTCGAGCTTCATTGCGACCGCGCCGATCTACCCAACAACCTCGAGATCAACTGGGACGGCGGTAATAACTTCCACCTCACGACCCTCACGTCGGTCACTTGCATTGACAATCCGGCAATCGCCCCCCAGCCCCCCAATGCAGGATTCGACACTTATATTGCGACTGGTCTAGGAACCTGTAACGGTCTTCCGGCGGCGATATCCTTCGTCCTCACGGATGCTGGAGAGCCGGGCACGAAAGACACTGCCCAATTCAACATCACAGGTGGTTGCACGCTGACGGTCTCCGGCAAGCTGGACAAGGGGAACCAGCAGGCCCACAACGATTAGCTTCAGAAGAAGAGACGCGGAAGGAGCAATAGGCCTCCTTTCGCGGCGATCGGCTTCTCGAAAAGCGTGAACTGTTCATGAGAGAAACTAGGGACGTACCCGAATTTCATGCTGGTACGTCCCCTTCTATTCGAGCTGCACGACGACCAACAACGTCTTGGGCAGATGCACACGGCTATCCGCTTTTTCTGATCTGACTTTGCAGAGACACATTTTCAGATCTCCAAGTGTCCCGTGCTGTCGCCGATAAATTCGCGGTGGATGCCGAATTTATCCAGGATGGTCAAGAGAAGGTTGGAGGTTCTCTCCTTACCCAACGGGTACTGCACGTAACGACCGGTTTCAAGGCGTCCTGAAGCCCGGCCCACGAGAATCACCGGCACATTCTCATGTTCGTGCCGATGAGAATTTCCCATGTTGCTGCCCATGTAGGTCAGTGAGTGTTCCAGCAAATTGCCGTCCCCGTCCGGCGTGTCGCGTAACTGCTTGGCGAACTCCGAGAGCAACTGGACGTGATACCTGTTCATTATTGCGTAGTTCTTCACATTGACCGGATTGTCGTTGTGGTGTGAAGTTCCATGCCACGGCCCGTTGAAACCGCTTTCCGGGAATGTCCTATTGGTGGAGTCGCGACCGAACATCAGTGTAGCCACGCGTGTGATGTCGGCATGAAACGCGATCCGGATCATGCTAAACATCAGCCGGACATGTTCATCGAACGAGGATGGGACACCGAAAGGCACTTCCGAATTGGGAGCTTCCACGGAGGCCTTCTCAGCCTTCTCCAGCCGTCGTTCGATCTCCCGAATATCATCGAGGTAGGCTTCGAGGCGGACGCGGTCGCTGGCTCCGAGTTTGTTGCGAAGAGGTCCGATGTTGCGAACGATCTTATCCAGAATGGTACGGTCGATCTGGATACCAGCGGCTCGTTCTTCCGGAGTACTGCCATCGCCGAACAGGCGCTGGAAGACTTTGCGGGGATTGATCTGATGAGGAAGCGGTTGAGTTGGTGACACCCATGCGATCGAGTTCGTATATGCGCAGCTGTAACCATAATTACAATTGCCCGTGTTGTTGCCGGGATCCTCGATGGCAAGCTCGATGGAAGGCAGCAACGTGTCGCGTGCGAACTCCTTCGCGATGATCTGATCGATCGTGACGCCGAGAGTGGGAACTGCTGAATCTCGCTGCGGACGCGCACCGCTCAGGAACGCAGCGCCGCGTTGATGATCGCCGCCCGGTTCGGAAGCACTGGACATGGAGGATGTCGCATCGATACCGCCCGCCAACACAACATAATCACGCAGAGGCTCGAGCGGCTGCGTGATCAATGAAAACTCGAAATTCTTGCCCGGTCCCTTCGGATGCCACCAGCCCGGCGCCGCGCCATGTGGATGCCAGATGCCGACGAAGCGGGTCGTAGGATTAGCGGCCGTCTTGGCCAACGGCGTTTGTGCGGGAGCCATGGCTTCCAGGAACGGCAGCGCCAATGTAATTCCGGCGCCGCGCAAAAACGTCCGTCGAGGAATATGCTTCTTCGTAATGAAATTCATTCGGCCTCCTCGTTTGGTAATTCGGGGTCAGACGTCTAAATCACCCAAATTGCAGTTCCAAATTTGGGTGATTTAGACGTCTGACCCCGAATTACCAAATCGTGTGCGGTCATAGACCGCCCCTACAGCTTCATTCGCAACTGAAATGGCGGGCTCTTGACGATGCCCAAAATAATTGCCGAGAACCGGTAGTTGTTCTTCTCTGCATCTCGAACAATGGAGCGAACCACCGGCATATCATAGTACTGAACTCCGCGGCCCACGGCATACGTCATCAATTTTTCCGTCATGCTCCGCACGAATTGCGGAGAGTAATGCATCAGCGCTTGCCGCAACTCAGCCACACTTTTAACGCGCGTACCATCGAACAACTCGGAAGAGGCATCGATCGGGACACCGCCGTCGCCGCCGTCCTTCGTGCGCCAGATTCCATCGATGTCAAAGTTCTCGAGCGCCAGGCCGATGGGATCCATGATCCGGTGACAACCTGAACATGCGGGGCTGGCGCGATGTTGCTCCAACCGCTCGCGCAGCGATAGCACCCGGCCTCCGACCGAACCGGGAGTTTGATCCAGAGGCGGTACCACCGGCGGCGGATTGGGTGGATGGGTCCCCAGAATGTTTTCAAGGACCCACACGCCTCGTTTTACAGGTGATGTCCTGTCGGGCAGCGACGATACCGTCAGGAAGCTCGCTTTACCTAACAACCCGCGGCGCGCATCAAAATCCGGACCCAGCGTTACGCGTCTGAACTGCGGCCCATACACGTTTGGAATGCCGTAGTGCTTCGCCAGGCGCTCATTCACGAACGTGTAATCGGCCGTCAGCAGATCCAGCACATTGCGATCTTCGCGGATAATGCTTTCGAAAAACATTTCCGTTTCGCGTCGCAACGCTTGCCTCAGATTGTCTTCCCAATCAGGAAACTTGATTTGCACCGGCGCGAAATCGGTCAGATTCCGCAAAAACAACCATTGCGCGGCGAAGCTCTCGACCAAGGCTTGAGAACGGTGGTCGGCTAACATCCGTTTCACCTGTTGCTCGAGCACCGCCGGATCTCGCAGCTTCCCCTTGATGGCGATATCGATCAGTTCATCATCCGGGATGCTGCTCCACAGGAAAAACGACAACCGTGACGCAAGTTCGAGATCGCTGATAGCGTACGTTTTACCAGGCGCCAAACCGCTCGGCTCCGCCTCGGTACGGAAAATGAACTCCGGATCTGCGAGGATGCTCCGGAGAGCGACTTCGATCCCCGCCTCAAAAGGGCCACCGTCTTTGCGGCCTACCTTGTACAACTCCATTAACGATTCGCGATCATTGTCCGTCACAGGCCGCCGAAACGCGCGCCGGGCCAGCTTCGAGATAATCTGATCCGCGCAAGCCGGTTCGTCCTTGGGAGTAGAGGGCCGGCACTCCAATATTTTTCGAACGCTGGGAATATCCTTCGCGCCCGTGGTGTTGAATGGGCCCGTTATCTTCACGTATCCCACAGCCGGGTAATAGATGTAACCACGAACGGTGTAGTTCTCGAGAGTGCTTCTCGAGAAGTGGTGATAGATGTCCAGGCTCGGACGGTTGTTGGTCTGCAGGAACGTCACTCCGACCGTGTGCGTTCCTGCTTTCACTGGAGCGCGAAACTCCATGTGCTGTTCCGGACGGCTATTGTTCAAGCTCGTCACGGTTTGCGCGTCCCAATCGAACGATTTCACGATCTCACCATTGATCGTGACCACAAGTTGCTCGCCTGGAATATTCGTGCCGTTATTCAGCGACTCAATATAGAAACGGTATTCGCCATCAGCGGGAAAGTTGTGCCGGATCAGCATTCCGCCGCGAGTCCCAAACGGAAGACCCTCGACGTGGTTTTCCTGTGACGTATCTGACGCAGGTGTGTAGACGCCCTCCGTTGTGGCGGTCCAACGACCAACGGCCATGCGGCTGATTTGCGCGGCTGCCTTGACATAA
>QHXA01000260.1:0-316 GCA_003222755.1 Acidobacteriota bacterium | reverse complement strand
ATTGCCCTGGTATATTCCGTTCGATTCAGGCGGTGAATGCCTGTTGCGCCGGGATTCAGTCTCGCTGCAGCATTGTGATCCAGTTCATTTTCCAGCCAGACCGTCAACGCATCGTATCTAGCCGGATCCGGCCGTGGCCTTCCAGGAGGAGGCATTAAACCAGCGCGGAGTTTGCGAACCACCTTCTCCCATAGTTCGGCATTCTGATCGATATGAGCGAGATCGGCGTTGTCAAACGCGAGGCCTCCGCTTTTCAGACTCTGGTTGTGGCACGTCACACAATATTCGTTCAGAACAGTGCGCTGCGTTGCCGCGG
>QHXA01000259.1 GCA_003222755.1 Acidobacteriota bacterium | reverse complement strand
GCGTTCTGAATTTATCCAACGTTTTTCGGGGGGCCGGCATGTTTGAAACCTGGGATCTCATTAAGGAAACGGTAGATGACTGGCAACGGGATGAAGCTCCTCGTATGGGAGCATCACTTGCGTATTACGCCCTCTTCTCCCTGGCACCGCTGCTGGTCATCGTGATTTTCATCATCGGCTTCGTTTACAAAGGGGACACAGTCGGGCACATTCAGAGGCAAGTGGAATCGCTGGTAGGCACCGACGCAGCAAAGACGATTGCGCTAGCAATACACAACGCCGGCACGTTGGGCCACGGATTCATTGCGACTGTCGTGAGCTTTGTGATTCTGAGTCTTGGTGCGACTGGCGTTTTCAGCGAACTGCACACGGCAATGAACAAAATCTGGAAGGTCCGGCATCGCCAATATGGGTTCATGTTCGGCGTGCTGAAGGACAAGTTTGCGTCTTTCACGATGGTCTTGGCTATCGCGTTCCTGCTGCTGATATCGATGATCATCAGCGCCGTCCTTTCCGCGATAACGTCTTACTTCAGTTATCTCTTACCAGGCTCCGACTTCGTTTGGCACGTTGCCGACTTGGTTGTTTCATTTGGAGTCGTGACATTGCTGTTTGCTTTGCTTTTCCGCTATGTGCCGGATGAGCGCGTGACCTGGAGAGATGTCTGGATCGGAGCCGCGGCCACCGCACTCCTGTTCGATCTCGGCAAATTTTTGATCGGCTTCTACATCGGTAAAAGCAGCGTGGGTTCTATGTTCGGAGCGGCGGGATCGGTAGTCGTCATTCTGTCGTGGGTGTACTACTCCTCGCAGTTGATTTTTCTGGGCGCGGAGTTCACTCACGTCTATGCGAAACATCATGGCTCGAAGTCCACGGCCGGACACGAGAGACGTGCCGCTTAGTGCGATTGCAGCTTAAAGAATTGCCACTGCACAGTCTCTAGATTTCTTTTTACTCGGGTTCTTTCAAAACGGCTGAAGTAGTGGGCAGCATCTTCCAGCGTATCGGCGATTCGGTTTGCAAAGTTCTGAACGCCGCCCGCCCGGAAATTCTTGCTAAATCTGCGCTCGCCTGCTGTCACCCAAGGTTTACATAAAACCTATGATGACGGGGATTTCTCCCGTGCATCCTACTGCGGCTCGCTCCCCTATCTTGTCCGGCCCGCTTGAATTTCCTAGCGCGGCCTGTGGCCGTAACCAAACGTGGAGGGTTCGGCCGCCGCGCGCACCAGCCATCAGCTTTCAGCGCGCAGCTTTCGGTGCTATTTTTATAACTTCTCCGCGAGACGCAGAGAAGTTACGGAGAAACAAGCTATCCGCCGCTGGCTGGAGATGTGGCGGCATAACGGCAATCGATGATGATGCCCTTGCCCTTTGCGATGTCGGCGAACATCTCCGCTTGTTTAGGAGCGATACTGTTTCCACTGAGAAGGGCCCGGGCCCAATCCGTTGCCGTAATCACAACGTATCCATCAACGGTATGGAAGTATGTTGGCTGTGCCAACTTTGCTCAACGGACGTACAGCAGCGTTTGTAGGCGCCGGCTTTAGCCGGTCGCGGACGAACGACAGTTCGGCTTGTTCCGGAGCGGCCTATCGGCCGCCGCGCCGGCATAAAGCCGGCGCCTACGATTGAACATGGACGGTAGAGAATTCGTATAGCGCCTTATGGTGAACCGGCATGCGGTTGTATTTGCTGTCTTGCTCGGCTTCTTCTGTGCCGGCGTGTCGCGAGCGCAAACCCACGTCGTTCATGCCGCGCGAACGTCAGAGAAGATTGAAATCGATGGAACGCTGAATGAGAGGGTCTGGGAAACCTCCGTTCCTGAAACGGCGTTTACCCAGCGAGATCCCGACGAAGGAAAGCCGGCTACGGAGCAATCGGAACTGCGCATCCTTTATGACGAGGCGAACATCTATTTCGGCGTCCGGTTGCGGGACAAGGAACCCGGCAAGATCGTGCGACAGCTTTCCCGCCGTGATGACGAACCGAGCGCCGATTATTTCATCATCCAGCTCAGCCCTCATCACGACCGTCTGACGGGTGCGGTCTTCATCGTCAGCGCCGCGGGTGTGCAGAGGGATGCGATCCTTTCGAATGACACGAACACCGATTTCTCATGGGACGGAGTATGGGAGTCGGCCGTTCGCCTCACCGATGACGGCTGGATGGCGGAAATTCGAATTCCCTTTTCACAACTTCGCTTTCCCAAATCGTCGAAGCAGGTCTGGGGCATCAATGCGGCGCGTTACATCCACCGCAAAAACGAGACGTCATGGCTTCATCTCGTTCACAAGAATGAGAGCGGGACCGCATCGCGCATGGATGACCTGGATGGTCTGGACGACATCGAGTCGGCATCGCACCTGGATTTGATGCCGTACGTCGCCGGGCGCGCGGAATTCATCCGGCCGTCAGCGCCGAATGACCCGTTCAACAGCGGCTCACGCCTGTTTGGCTCGACGGGCGTAGATATCAAATATGGCGTCAACAGCAACGTCACGCTCGATGCGACGGTTAATCCGGATTTCGGCCAGGTCGAAGTCGATCCCGCGGTCGTGAATCTTAGCGCGTTCGAAACATTCTTTCCGGAAAAGCGGCCGTTCTTCCTGGAAGGCGCAAACATATTCGGGAATTTCGGCAAGGGCGGCGCCACCAATTTCTTCGGATTCAACCGGAATGAGCCGGACCTGTTTTATTCACGACGAATCGGACGCGCGCCTCAGGGCTCGCCTTCCGGCGATTTCATTGATATGCCACGCGCGACAACGATTCTCGGAGCCGGAAAAATCACAGGGAAAACGAGCCAAGGGTGGACGTTCGGTTTGGTCGAAGCGGCAACCGACCGCAAATACGCTAAAGTCGCAACCGGTGTTCAGCGTTTTGAGACCGAAGTCGAGCCACTAACGAACTACGCCGCCGGCAGAGTCCAACGCGAGAAGAATCGTGTGGGCTTCGGATTCCTGGCGACAGCGGTTCAGCGTAACCTGCGGCAATCCGACCTGAGCGATCTGCTGACGAAACGAGCGTATGTTGCCGGAGGCGATGCCTATGTGTTCCTGGACTCGCGTCGTGATTGGGTGGTGACGGGGAGGTTGGCCGGCAGCAGTGTGAGCGGAAGTCCTGCTGCGATGGAAACGCTGCAGCAGTCTGCTCAGCATTACTTCCAGCGGCCCGACGCGCCACACGTGAAATTCAAGCCTGGTCTGACGTCACTGCGCGGATGGACCGGCAGCGTGAATCTGAACAAGAACCAGGGCAATATGGGCGTCAACGCAGCTCTGTGGGGAGTGAGTCCCGGGTTTGAGTCCAACGATCTCGGCTTCCAGAGCGGCGGCGATGTCGCCGGTGCGCATGTGGCCTGGTTCTGGAGAAAGCCGACTCCGGATCGTCTGACTCGAGAGCGCGGCCTTACGGTCGCGAAATCGTTCACGTGGAATTACGGAAGACAGAAACTTCACGATGGCGGATTCGTCTTTGGCAACGCGACCCTGTTGAACTACTGGTCCGTCAATGGCAGCCTCGGACTGTTTCGTGAAACGCAGGACGATCGCCTGACGCGAGGCGGCCCCGTGGCGACGACCCCGGCTGGATACTTCATCAACGCCGGGTTCGGCACCGACGGTCGCAAGAAAATCTCGTTCAATACCGGTATCGGCCACAGCTCCAATAAGGGCGGTGGCTGGGACTACAACGGAAACGTTGGTGTGAACTGGAAACCGACGCCGTCGATTTCCCTATCGAGTGGACCGGAGTTTTTCAGGTCCCGAAACCCAGCCCAATATGTCACGGCGGCCAACGATCCGACCGCCCTTAGGACTTATGGCACGCGCTATGTCTTCGCCGACCTCGACCAGTCCCAGATTTCATTGACGACAAGAGCGAATTGGATTCTCAGTCCGAAGATGTCATTGCAGATTTTTGCGCAGCCGCTGATTTCCGTCGGGCGCTACTGGGACTTGAAGGAATTCGCCGAGCGGAATATGTTTTCATTCCTTCGCTATGGCCGCGACATCGGGGCCATTCGTCTCGACAGCGAGAATCAGTACAGCGTGACCCCGAACAGTACGGGCACGCCGCAACCGTTCAGCTTCAGCAACCCCGACTTCAATTTCAAATCCCTTCGCGTCAACGCCGTCTTTCGCTGGGAGTGGAAACTGGGCTCCACTCTTTATCTGGTCTGGACCGAAAATCGCCAGGACCTCTCGGACCCCGGCATGTTCTCGCCGCGGCGCGATGCAGCGCGCCTTTTCACGGCGCATCCTAACGACATCTTCTTGGTCCGGCTCTCTTATTGGTTCAGCAAGTAGTGGCACGTCCGATGTTCTTCTGAGCCTTTCATCGGCCACTGGACCGTAACAGATGAATCGGCGGTGATGGAGGATGTTTAAAATCCGCTCCTTTTGAAGGAGGGGTGGCTGCGCCCATCAAGAAAATGCCGCGAAGCCACCGTAGCGGGCGCAGACAGGGTGGTAAGACATGCCGGATCTATCCCTCATGACTTACCACCCCGTCCGCACCTTTAAAAGGATGCCTTCGGCGATATTTTATTTGGCAGCGCGGCCACCCCTCCTTCAAAAGGAGGGGATTTCCGGAGCATTTCGCCCGCCCGGAAATTCTTGCTCTACTGCGGCTCGCTCCCCTATCTTGTCCGGCCCGCTTGAATTTCCGTATCCGTGCCGTGGCCTTGGCGCTCTCGCGATGTCTGCGCCAATGTGGACTCAAGCCGACGCGCCCTCACCGATGTTTCTTCAAAATCCGGCAATCCGCCAAGCGGCAAAAACAAGAAACAGCACTGGAGTTCCCAAAGGCCGTCGTCCCTTCCGGTGGAGTGAGTGTGTGACGGGTCCGGAACAGCAAACCGAACTCACGCGCTCCACGACCCAGCCTGAGCAGCTAGGAGTAGATCCGATTCTGCTATACGACGGTGCCTGTGGGTTTTGCACAGCAAGCGTGCAGTTTATCCTCGCGCACGAACGACAGCAGTCGCTGCGCTTTGCCTCCCTTCAAGGCGCGATGGCTTCTGCCATTCGGGCCACGCACCCCAAATTGACGGAGGTCGATTCAATTGTTTGGCTTGAATCGAGCGGCAAAGGTGATGCGAAGCTATGGTTTCGTTCCGCCGCTGCCCTGCGCGTCGCATGGTACATGGGGGGACTCTGGCGGTTCGCCGGGTTCGGCGCCTGGCTATCTCGTTCCAGTTTTCTCGGGTATAATCTGCCGCACTCGTTCAAGCACACTAGGAAAGGGAGGACTCACCATGGCGCTAAGAGCGGGAATGCGCTTGGATCATTACGAGATCGTCGCGCCCATCGCCGCGGGCGGTATGGGTGAAGTATATCGTGCGCGCGACACGAAGCTCGGCCGGGACGTACCGTTCAAAGTTCTGCCGGAAATCTTCGCCGCCGACGGGGACCGGCTTTCTAGATTTCAGCGCGAAGCTCAAATTCTTGCGGCTCTCAATCACCCCAACATCGCGCATATTTACGGCGTCTGCGAATCCGGTGACGTGCGCGGCATCGTGATGGAGCTCATTGAAGGTGAAACGCTGCAGCACCGCTTGAAGCGAGGACGGCTTCCCCTTCACGATGCGCTGGAAATCGCCAGACAGATTGCCGAGGCGCTGGAAGCCGCCCACGAACGCGACATTATCCATCGCGATCTCAAGCCCGGGAACATCATGCTCGCACCCGAAGGCAGCGCAGCCAAGGTGAAGGTCTTGGATTTCGGTCTTGCCAAATCGATTGATTCTCGTGCGCCGGATGTGAACTTCTCCAACTCGCCGACGCTGATGACCGCCGGTCCGACCCAGGACAATGTGCTGCTCGGCACAGCCGCCTACATGTCACCGGAGCAGATTCGCCTTCAAGCTGCCGGCGAGCAATCCGACATATGGGCGTTTGGATGCGTCTTGTATGAAATGCTCACGGGTCATCAGGCATTCACCGGTGAAACTGTGACCGATCTGATGGGCGGTATCCTGCGCATCGAACCGGATTGGAAAGCGCT